>CALUPN010000059.1 GCA_944322625.1 Candidatus Gastranaerophilales bacterium
GCTACAAAATTTCTGCTATTAACCCGAAAGAACACGTAACTATCGCATTCGGCTGCAGCGGCGAATAGTAAGTATAACTCGTTCGCTCTTATTGAAAGAAATCGGTTTTAAGTCTAAAACCGATTTCTTTTTCTATTATACAAAAAGTTTTTTGATTATATTAATGAACTCTCTCGGGTATGTTTTTAATTCATCAAGTGGATTTTTTATTGGTAAAGAATCTTTATCTGATAAACACTTGCATAAAACTTGCGTAAAAGTTTCCGCAAAGACTTCATGATACTGGTTTTTAGATGTTGCGGCGTATTTCCCAAGAACATTTCTTATAAGTTCTTTTTCGCAATTATTAAATTGAAGATTTTGTAATATATTCATAACTTTTAATCCGCAGTCCTTTTCGCTCCTCTTGTATTTTTGCGCAGTATATGGACACTCACCTTCATAGCCGTATTTTTTATAAACATAATCTATATAAATTCCATGCATAAATTCATGAATAAATGGGGCTAAATAATGTGACGAACTTCTTTCATCATTGGAGAACGTTTCGTCTAATTTGGCATCTATTTCTTCAATAGAATTTTCTTTCTGGAAGAATAATGAACCTGTTTCAAATGGCGGTTGGTTTTTAAGGATTGATTGAGTTTCAGGGACACAAAATCCGTAACCTTTAAAATTAAAATTTAAATCAGATTTTAAATAAGCCTGTATTCTGGGAGCGGATATATCAAATATTTTTGCTTGTTTTTTCAGAAGATTAAATATTTCAAAAATTTTACCTACAGCAAAAGCAACAGGCTTGTTGAAACCGAAGTCAGATGGAATATTCTTTGAACCCAAACTTTTTTCTAAACTTTTTACATTAGTACTCTGGCATTCTTTGATAAGCGCTTTATTTAATCCTGATTTGAAATTTATATTTGGACTGATAGTATTTAACATAAAAAATCTTAGACAGACGGAGGGTGGCCGCCTTTCTTAAAAATTTGATATAGACAATATGCAATAAATCCTGCTAATACAACATAATCGACGCGCTTCCAAAATTTATCACGCTCATATTTCTCTTTCGGAATTTTTACATAATCACCCTCATCAATAACTTTGCCACCAGATGTAAATGCAGGATTAGCAGAATATTTATATTTATTATTTTGAAAGTTTATTCTATTATTGAGGGCTTGAATTTTCATATTTTTTCCTTATTTATATTGTTTGCAAAAGTGTTACATATTCATTGTATGTATTAGGAGGTGGGTCACTGTGGCAAGCTCGAACTTTATTAAAATAATTTTCTAAAATCTGTTTATGTTGATTAATTCTTTCGCGTCTGCTATTTAAATATGAACCATATATACTTTTATCTAAAGTAGAAGCTAATTTTAAATTATCAAATGCTATCGTCAAACTGCAAATTTCGTTTTTTGTATTAGGGCCTTCGGGTTCGCCTCTATAAGCATGTAGGCTAAAGGGTTTACCACACCATCTATATTCATCAGGAAGAGTAGTGAGAGAACCATCAAACCCCCAACATCTTTCATTCCAGAAATTTCCAATTCTTTTTTGATTATATCTGGTTGAAAAGAATGCTGTATCAGCAATTTCCTCTTTAAAACTTTTATAGACAGAGTCTTTTAATTTTTTAAATTGTTTTATAAAATCATTATTAATCTCATGGCCATTTTCAAACAAACTGTTTATTAAATCTTTCTTTACTTGGACATTATAGTGATTATTGTCAGATATTTTATCCATTTGTATTAAGTAACGTTGTCGTAAGCTATCAACATAATCAGGATCTTTTTTTCCTGCTACCCATAATGTCCAGCCTTGATGAGTAGCATCATAATAACTATCAGGTGTTTTTGTTATTGCTCTAGCTCCTGCTATAAGTTTTTCAGAATTACTACTCTTTAAGCATTCTTCTAATTCTACTAAATAACGTACTTTCTGGCGGCTTTTTACTGCACTTATACCTTCTTTGGCTGCTAAAAGTATTAATGTTGTCGGTATTCCTTTATAACTTATATTACCATTAGTTGCCATTTTCGCATACGGATTATTATTACAATACACATTACTATAAACTGGTTGAATTCTCATTGATATGTACCATTGGGTTAAGTATTACTACAAGATTAGTCTATTATAAGAGAATATAAGATACAAGCGAAAATGTTTAAATATTTACAAAATGTTACAATATATTCAAAAAAGGGGGGGGATATTGTATTTAAAAACATGATATAGTATTATCTTTTTGAGGAAAGGAGAAGTTTATATGGTAGCAATCAACAAAATTAGTCCGATAATAAACAATTCTTATGTCGGACAAGGAACCAAGAATGTTGTAAAAAAAGCAGCTTTACCAACTGTGAGTGCTTTAGGAGTTTTAGCCGGGTCTTCACTTGGCGGTGGAGGAGAGGATTTTGTACATGCTCCAATTCCATCAGGCGCAAGTGTTACAGATCCTTTTTTAGACCAGCTCGGTTATGCTGGAGACCAGGCTCTTAATTTTATTTCAGAGGTCGGCGGTGCTGTTGCTCATGGTGCAGAGAATATAGCTGGTAAGGCACTCGATGCAGCTGCTGATTTTCTTGATTTTTTTAGTTAAATTTGTAACTATTACTTTTGGCTGCAGCGGCGAATAGTAAGTATAAGTCGTTCGCTCTTATTGAAAGAAACCGGTTTTAAATTTAAAACCGGTTTCTTTTTTTAATAGTTAGTCGGGCAGTATATTATTTTTATCTTTATCTGTTTCCCGCGTGTCTTTAGAATTCAGTATTTTAAAATCATCGACGAGCTCCATTACTATAGAGAATTCGGTAACCCTTTGACAAATCTCTTTAGCTTTTTCTGAAAAAGTTTTTTCAACTTTCTCCATAAAGTTTTCTCTTTCTTTACCGGTTAAAACTCCATCGGGCTCTTTTTCACCGTTTTCATTTACGGTATCGCATTCTTTAAAAATACTTGCCAATTTTGTAGAATCTTCTTGTTTAATGCTGATTTTTTGATCTTTAAAGTATCTTTGTAATCCTGCAAAATTAAATTTTAGATTAGAATAATCCTGAACCATGTTTTTCTCCTTCATTTTGTACAACCAATTTAGTTAACGTCATAATTCGTAAAAACTTTAGGGTTTGTTAAGAAATTGTTACAATATATCCAGAGGGTCAACGTCAATAGCGAGCTTTATATCTTTGGGAAGCGTAATTTTGTTTAAGAATTTGGATACAAAATCGTGTCCTTTTTGAGAAAGTTTATTTTTGATTAGGATTTGGAAACGGTAAAAGCCGTGAAGCTTCTCAATTACGCACGGAGTAGGCCCGAGAGTTTCTAAGTATTCACCAAACCCGAACTTATCGGTCATTGTATTGAGCCTTAGAGCAATCTCCATTGCGGATTTTTCTGCCCTGAAATTATTCTGGGATGATAAAATAAGCCTTATTATCTGGCTGAATGGCGGGTAATCAAACTCCTGACGCGCTTTTATTTCTGTTTCAAAAAACTTCTCATAATTTTGGGATTTTGCTGTCTGGAATGCATAATAATCAGGATTGTAAGTCTGGAACAGCACTTTACCTTTAAATTCTCCTCTTCCGGCACGCCCTGCTACCTGTGTAAGGAGCTGAAAGCCGCGTTCAGAAGCTCTGAAATCGGGAATACTAAAACCGGAATCAGCGCTTAATACCCCGACTAGCGTAACGTTCGGATTATCCAGACCTTTAGCAATCATTTGTGTTCCTACAAGAATATCAATTTCACCTTTTTGGAATTTGTTTAAAAGCTCAACGTGAGCGTTTTTCCGGGTTAAAATATCGCTGTCTATTCTCTCTGTGCGGGCTTCTGGGTACAATTCTTTGATTAAAACTTCAATCTTCTGTGTCCCGACTCCGGAGGTTGAAAGCGCATCGCTTCCGCAGGCAGGACAATAGTCCGGGAAACTCATTTCGCGGTTACAGTAGTGGCATTTGAGTTTTTTTATACTTGCATGCCAAATCATCGGAATAGAGCAGTCCGGACACTCTATAACTGTTCCGCAGGCTTTGCACTGTGTATATGTTGAATACCCGCGCCTGTTCATTAGTAATATAACCTGCTGCTTGCGCTCAAGTGTTTCTGTAATCTCTGTCTGCAAAGGTTTTGATATAATTCCCCTATAAGCTGCTTTTCCGTATTCCTGCATATTTATTACCTGCGGGATGGCTAGCGGAGAATTGTTAAACCGTTTTTTCATCTCAAAAAGATTATTGTTATTTGCTGCATAATAGTAAGTTGAAACATCCGGAGTTGCCGAACCTAAGAGCAAGGGCGCTAGATGAAATTGCGCAAGGCGCCTCGCTACGACGCGCGCGTCGTAGCGAGGCGCCGGGTTAGTTTGTTTGTAAGCCCCTTCATGCTCTTCATCTATTATAATTAAACCAATATTCTGCAAAGGTGCAAAAACTGCAGAGCGCGCGCCTGCCAGAATTTTTATTTCATCTTTATAAAGTCTCTGCCAGACATCATATTTTTCACCATCCGAAATGCTGCTGTGCCAGATTGCAACATCCTTTATCCCGAACTTGCGCGCTAAGCGTTTGGTTAACTGCGATGCCAGAGCTATTTCCGGTGCAAGAAACAGTACATTGCGTCCTGAATCTATTACATCTTTGATTAGTTTGAAATAAACCTCTGTTTTTCCTGAGGCTGTTACGCCATGCAGAAGAATAGGCTTCTGTGATTTTAATTTAGCTTTAATCCCTTCATAAGCCGTAATCTGCTCTCCTTCAAGCTCATATAAAGGCTCTGTTTGGATGTCTTTAAAAATATACAGAGGGTTTCTGTAAATATACTCTTCTTCGATTTTGACAAACCCGCTTTCTGCAAGCTTCTTCATTGTTGCTCTTGTAGTTTTGGCAATTTCTTCGAACTCGATAAGTGAACATTTCCCGCGCTCTTTCAGAATTGCAAGAATTTCTTTCTGCCTTTTTGTTATGCCTTCCCCTTCTTCCTTTATTAAAGATACTGCAAGTTCAACTTTTGCATTTTTTTCTATTAATTTCATAGGAAGTGCAGCGTTTAAAACGGTTACAAAATCTGTGCAGTAGTAATTAGCCACCCACTCTAAAAGTTTCAGATATTTAAGTGAAAAAAGAGGGGTTTCATCCAGTATTCTGTTTATTTTTTTAGCCTTAAATTCTCCCGGAAGATAATCCGAAAACCCGACTACAAACGCATTAATAAGCCCCTGTCGGCCGAACGGCACAAGAACAGCCTGCCCGATTTGTATAATATCGCGCATCTCATCAGGAATAAGATAGCTGAATGTTTTTACCCCGAGCCCTTTTATATTAACTAAAACCAATGCATATTTCATTAAGAGTATTATACACTAAATAATTTTGTATTCTAATAAATATTTCCGTAAACCCAGTATGTTCTGAGAACTTTTTTTACATAATTTTTTGTTTCCGGGTACGGGATTTGTTCTACAAATTCATCTGCGTCCGAGTATATTAATTTAGAAAACCAATTGTTAATGGAACCTATGCCGCCGTTATATGCGGTAATAGCATATAAATCTTTGTTACCCAAAACTTTTTTTAATCCTTCATAATATAAGCTTCCGGCCGTAATATTAGCGGTTTCGGCTTTTAAATCGGCAGGAAGATTATGTTTTTTTACAACTTCATTATAAGTTGCCGGCATGAGTTGCATTAAACCGATTGCTCCTACGGCACTTTTTGCAGTGGGATTAAAATGACTTTCTTCTTTTATAATAGATTCTATTATAATGGGGTTATTGTTGCCCTTAACTTTATCTGCGATTTCGTAATAATGCATAGGGTATACAAGCCGCCAGCGCAAATCCTCAAAAGACGGTTTCGTTTCAAGTTCTTCCATTGCATGTCTTGCAAGAACCGCAGAGATTGTATAGTTCCCTTTTTCATATGCGACCCAGCTTTGTATAAACTTATCTTTTTTGCATAATTCCTCGACCAGGTCGTAATCCCCTAAATATGCTAATTTTACGACAAGGTTTTTATCAAGAGATTTTTTATAAGGGAATACAACCGGCTTTTCATGCAGCTCTGCAAACGGTAAAACTCCGTCTTCTTTAAAAAGATTATAATTAGCTCTGTAGGCATAATATGTGTCGGGATATTCCGCTAAAACTTTTTTAAAATAATTGTTTGCGGATTCGTAATGTTTTAGCTTGTGAGCAATTTTCCCCATAAAATATGTTACTGCAGGGCTTGAGTTAACATTCGGGAATTTTTTCAGATGTAAAAAACCGAGCCTTTGGGCGTCGTAATATTTCTTTTGCAGATATTTAGCCATAAAAAGGTTATATAATGAATCTGCGGAAAATCTGCCGTTAGGATATTTTTCATATAATGTTCTGAAACAAGCCTCTTTTACATTGGAATCAACAACTTCATTACAGTTCAAATAAGAAATATAATCCGCTCCCGTTGAATTTGCACCGAGTTTAGTTAATTTAATAATTCCGTCTTTTCTTTGGGAAAATGTACGAATATAGCTGTCTATAACTTCATATATATCATCAGGCTCTGTATTAAAAGCGTGCTGTTTTAAGCCGAGTTCCGTGTAATAATTCCCTTTTTCATTATTTCCCAGTTTGTATTCATTTTTTGCGAAATCTGACCAACTTTCCGCTAATGTAGTTTTATTGAGCGATTCGCCGGCTTTTTCATATTCCCCGTTTGCATAATAAGCTTTAGCGATAAGTAAATTATCATAATTATTTAGTTTTGTATTGAGTTTTTTAAGTTCGTCAATTGAAGTTAATGCAAATCTTCCGTCAGGAGCTTTTTCAATATAGTTTTTGAAGTGTATTGCTGCGCGTTCTTTTATTTTTTTCGCTTTTTTAGTGTTTTTAGGCAGGTTTTGAAGTTCAAGCAGGCCTATGTAATATTCAGAAGCAATTGCATAATCGCTGGTCGGGAATTTTTTTATAATTCTCTGAAAATGTTTTTTTGCTCTTTTATCATTTGTGTCGTACATTAAAACTGCCATATTATATTCGCTTATTGGGGCAATTGACGATTTTGAGCCGGAATGAACTATTCTGTAATATTTTTTTATTGCAAGTTCTTTATTTTCAAGATTAGTTGCACATCTTGCCTGTCTGAAAAGTGCGGGTTTTTTTAGACTTGAGCCTGACGGTACTTTGCCGAATTCACGATATGCGGTTTCGTAATCATTCTTTTTATAATTTTCCAAAGCCAAGGAATAACTTTCAACTCCGCGTGATTCTGAAGATACATGATTATATACAAAATAGCCGAGAGTAAACAGTGCTAAAAATATTACGATGTATAAATCATATTTATGCCTTCTTCTTCTCATTCAAATCCTTCCCAACTGTTTATTAATCCCGATAAATAGCAACTGACCAAAGTCTTTTATAATTAATATTTTAATATATAAATATGCAAAAAGAAAACCCTGTAATAAAAAATTACATTTTATCGTCTGAAAGGCGCATTATCGAAGATAATGCGCCCTCAAAAACTATTCCTGAAAATTATTTATATCATACACGCGAAGTGCAAAATACGGTTTTTCTTTTCCTTTTTCTTTCAAGAATACAACAAATGTATCATCAAAATAGAACATTCTAGGCTCCTCTGGCGGTGCAAGAGCTGTCATCATTGCGGTAATTGCAGCTTCACTTTTTAATTTTACGCCGGTATTATTCATCTCAAACTTAATTGTTTCCAGAGCCTGGTCTATTACTAAATTTGTACCTTTTATCCTTTTTCCGGTTACTTCATCAAAGGATTTCTCTTCAAAAAATTTAATATTAGGAACCTTAAGCTCATCAACATCGTTAAATTTAGTGTTGCCGTCAAAAGAACTTTCTTTTTTTAGCAAATCTGCCCAAACATAATTGAAAGTATTGGTTGATGGAGTTTTATATAAATAAACCTCATCTTTACCGTTTGTATCAAGTAAAACTGCAAAATCGGAAGGATTATTGTAAAAAAGAACTTTTACTCCTTCATCAAGAATTTTGTCTGAATGTCCGTCAATTCCGAAGTATTCGGCTTCCGTGTCTCTAAAAGCTGATTTTCCTAGCTTATCAAACGGATTTACGAACTCGAAATCTTTTTTGAGCATAGCATACACAATAAACTTGTTTTTATCAGGAGTCAGGTCAAGCTTATCTAAAATGTCGCTTGTCTCTTTAAATTTCTTTTTGATAGCTTTTGCAATAACTTTCTTTGTATTTTTCTTGATTTTTCCTACATATTTGTAGTAGCATTTTTCGTTCAAGTCTTCTATAGTAAACTCTTGTTTATTGAGTTCGTTTACTATAACAGGAGTTCCGCCGGGGAATTTAATCTGATTGAACGCAATTTTGTCCATAAAATCATTCCATACAATCTGGAAAGTTCCGACCCAGACTCTGTCCTGTACATTAGTTTTGCTCTGCATTGTAGGAAGAACATCAATTCCTCCGGCAAATACCGGTGATAGCATTAATAATGCTGTAAATAAAGATAAAATTAGTTTTTTCATAATAACAAAATTTTATCAGGAAACATATTTAAAGACAATCCTTTTATGATAGTATATTTTTATGAAGATTGCGGGATTTAAGATAGAAGAATGGATGAACAGGTATTGTCCGCGTGCGGAGTATGATTTAACTACAACCTGTATTGCGCCTTTAAGTGTAAATGATTTAACGTATTCAAAAGAAATATTTAACGTAAAACTCGGCTATGGTGATATTGAAGGCTCATTGCGCTTGAAAACAGCAATAAAATCTCTTTATGAAACCCGGGAAATTGAAAATATAACTGTTACACATGGCGCAATAGGCGCAAACCAGCTTGTGTTTTTGTCACTCTTAGAAAAAGGAGATGAGGTTGTATCTATAGTTCCAACATATCAGCAGCATTATTCAATCCCCGAATCGCTCGGAAGTCGTGTAAAACTTTATTTTTTAAAAGAAGAAAATAAATGGCTTCCGGATTTGGCGGAGCTTGACAGAGTTATAACTTCAAAAACCAAACTCCTGTGTCTTAATAATCCTAATAATCCGACAGGTTCTGTAATTCCTGATTGGATGCTGGAAGAGATTGTAAAAATTGCACGGAAGAAAAATGTCTGGATACTGTCTGATGAGGTCTATAGAGGGCTTAATCTAATAGGAAAACCCTATTCTAAATCAATAACAGACCTTTATGAACGTGGAATTTCCGTCGGCAGTATGTCTAAAACATATTCGCTTCCCGGTCTCCGCGTAGGATGGGTGGTTGGAAGAGAAGATTTAATTAAAGAAATTAATCATCAGAGACAGTATAATACAATAAGCGTAAGCATTTTAGATGATTATTTTGCCTCAATTGCACTTGAGAACAGAGATTTTATAGACCGGCGGAATTTCGAAATAATGCACTCGGGAGTAAATGTATTAAAAAGCTGGCTTGAAGCTAATCCGGAATTTAGATGTATTCTGCCATCCGGCGGTACGACGGTTTTGTTAAAGTACAATTGCGATATTCCTTCCCGCGAATACTGCAAGAAGCTCCAAAATTCAACCGGCGTTGCTCTGCTTCCCGGAGAAACAATGGAGATGGAAGGTTATGCAAGGCTTGGTTTCTGTGCGGATAATTTAGGCGAAGCCCTTGATAGAATTTCAAAGTTTAAGCCTTAGCTGAGGAAGAGCCTTCTGCTATAATGTATTCTTTTTCAATTCCCTGCGCATCAAGAATAAAATCGCACAGCTCTCTGACAGCTCCTTTTCCGCCCCCTAATGATGAGTGGAAATTGCAGATTTCTTTAACTTCCTTAACCGCATCAGCCGGACAGCAGGCAAGGCCTACTTTTTCTAAAATACAAATATCCGGCAGGTCATCTCCCATATAACTTACGTTTTCATAAGAAAGGTTGTATTTCTGCATTAATTCTTCTAATGCAGGGAGCTTGTATTTTCTTCCCTGATAAAGTTCGGTAAAATTAAGATTTTTAGCTCTATGCTGAACAGTACCGTTATTTCTGGCCGTAATAATTGCGGTTATAAATCCGGAGTTGCGCATTCTGATAACCCCATGCCCGTCTTTTGCATTAAATGTCTTATATTCGACTCCGTTTTCATCATACGTAATACTTCCGTCAGTCATAACCCCGTCTACGTCAAACACAAGCATTTTTATCTTTTTTGCTGCCTCAAGCGCATTTTCTTTGCTCATAATTTACCTCTTTTCTTAAACTATTTTTATTATACTCCAATCGGAGGATTTAACTACAAATATGTAAAGTTTTTTTTAATAAATCCGTAGAAAATAATATCAAGGAAAATATACATGTTACAACTATTACCCAAATCAAGTACTCTTACCCCGAATACTTCTAATCCGCATGAGGCGGTAGAAATTATCAGTTCATATATTGAAAATTACCATTGTGAAAATATGAGTATTGATATTTCATTTATGAATGTACTTGATGCCTGCTACGTATCAACCATGTGCTCAACAAAGCATTTTATTAAATATCCGGAAGGTAAAATCAACTGGATAATATCATCCGGTTTAATAAGAGAGTTGAATAAAGATTTGGAATTGGGTAATTCGGATTATATTTTATAAAAAGTTGGCGCTGAGCAAGCTCCGCTACTGTTAGTGTACTCTGCTTTATAAAACTTTTATAACTTCTCTTATCCCGTCATTAACAACATTATTCAGCGCAAGCTCCTTATGAGAGTCTGTTAGAGCCTCTTTTTCTTTCAAAAGTGTCAGCACTTTTAATATTAAAGTCGGGTTAGTACTGTCTAAAAGCGTTTCCAGCTCTTCAATTTCATCCACAAAATCAACTGCAAATAATACAAAATCGCTTCCGTCATAAAGCTCTTCATATAATAAACTATCAAGCTTTTGTTTTTTAATGCCGTTAAGGAAGCTGTTAACCGCCAAAACCTCATCTTTAGTGTTTTTATCGGAGTCAAATAAATATTCTTCATTTGATGTAAGCTCTGCAAATTTATCTTTCGCCAATCTCAAAAGTATTGCCGAAGTACTTGTCAAATTTCCAAGATACAAATCCTCAAAAATATTATAGAGGTTGTAATCTATAACCGCAGAAGGCGGAATAATCTCGGGTATAGCGTTGACTATATGGCTTAAAACCAGTATTCCGCTATCCAAATCCTTCTTTAAAAGTTCTTCTAATGATATCAGATAAGGAATTTCAGACGCAATATTCTCTGAAAGAGTTGATTTTTTCATGACCTCAATAAT
>CALUPN010000060.1 GCA_944322625.1 Candidatus Gastranaerophilales bacterium
TTTGTAGGTAAAGGAATAGGACCTGCTACTTTAGCGTCTGTTCTTTTTGCTGTTTCTACGATTTTTTCAGCTGATACGTCAACTAATTTGTGTTCGTATGATCTCAAACAAACTCTAATTCTTTGTCTTTTAGCTGTTGTCATTTTTAATTCCTTTATGTTCTATGTATTAACAAATTCGAATTGCATAACGTAGTAAAAACCCTTTTCTACCACAATCCGGCTATTACATTCGACTATAGCATTTTAATCTTATTTCAAACAAAAATCAGTGTCAACAGGGAAAAATAGTTTCCGGTTTTTAAGATTTACAAAAATTTACAATAAAAGCAATTCTAAATTGGTTTTTGTTTTAGTATATATAAGTTTAAATTTTAGCAGAAAGGAGTTATTATGGCATCTATAAACCCGGAAAATATTAAGAATATTGTCAGTTCCGCAGAGAACGGGTTAATAAAAAAAACTCTCGGAGGATTTACTCCTGAGAGCACCAAAGAAGCACTTCAAAAAGTCGCAAACGGAGTAAAACAATTAGCTGATAATGCAATTGGTTCCGTACAAAAAGAATTACAAGCTTATAAAGGAAAAACTGCTCAAGAAATGGCAGAACTAACTTCTAAAAAAGATGCCGTAATATTAAGCAAAGACAAGCAAATTGCAGAAGTTAAAGAAAAAGCAAAGCAACAGCTTAAAGCTGCAACATCTGTTAAAACAGGTAAGCCCAAAACACTTCCGAACGGGAATATTGAAACCGTTAAAGTTAATAAAAACGGAGCGCGAATGACAACCGAGACAACTCCTGACGGTAAGAAAGTAAATATTACTGTTGAGACTATTGATGGCGATATAAGAAAAACAAAATATGATCCCGTTTCCGGTAAATCTGTAAAGACCTACACAAATACAAACAGTGAAAAAGTTTTAAGCTATGACGGCAACGGAAAATTTAAAAAAGCAGAAACCGTAAATATTCAAAAGACAAACCAACCGAAACCAAAACCGGTTTCTGAACAGGTAATTGAGGAGAATCCCGGAATGCAAAAGATAAGAAAATCCTATTCTGACGGTTCTTACACTATGATTGATTATAATCCTCTAACTCAAAAAGCTTTTGCCGGTGAAAAATTTAATGCTGCCGGTAAAAAAATCGAATCTTTTAAAGTTATACCGGAAAATAATATTTCTACGAAATATACAACTAAATTCCATCCTGAAACCGGTAAAATATCAGAAACCTTAACGGAATCCTCAAACGGTTTAAAAACAAAAGTATTATATAATGAAGCCGGGAAAATTTATAAAAAAGTTGAACTGACAGAACAAGGACTCAAACGAATTATTACGGCTAAAACCGATAAATACGGTAATATCAGCGAATCATATCCTGCAATAAAATACATATATCCGAAAAATTCTCCTATAAAAGAAGCAAGACTTATTCAACAGACTCAACTTCATGCTCCTGATGAAATCCTAAAAATGAAAGACGGCTCTTCTGTTACAATTAAAATTAATAACAATTATGATCCTTATAATGTCACTATCATGAAAAAAGGAGAAAAACCAAAAGTTTTGTCAGATTCAAAATCGATTAATGAATATATGGAACAAATAGGTAAAATTGGCTATCGTCAAGACAAGCAATATTACAATAATTATTATATCAGTAAATAAGTAAGTTGTTTTTGATGAGATAAACTACAGATTAACATTTATGTTAATATAGATAGTATTAATAAACAAAGAGTTTTTATGGAAATAAAAAAATAGCGATGAATTTAACACAAAAAGTTACTGCCTGGACAAAAGCCTGCTGGGAATTAAGTATTTTAGAAACAAGGGCCGTAAAAGCGCATATCAAACCTCAAAAAGTTGGATATATGTGTCCTGATGAAACTATTAATTTCTCAAATGCTAAATTTGCCAGAGAATATTCTAAAAACAGAGCTATAGCAGCTCTTAAAGATAAAAATCCGTACGAAAGATTATTAATTGTTGACAAAAATCGTGTTTTGGATGAAATAGACGGTGAGGCTCATAGGGTAACGTTTGAACCTATACTATATGAAGGTTCATCAAATCTTTCGGCAATTCACGGACACCCAGATAGCTATGCAAAAGGTTGTGCATCTCCTATTTCACCGGGAGATGCAAGTTGTATACTTCATTGGAAACATTTGAATGAAACAATTGCTTATAACACAAAAGGAGAATTCTCTGCATTAAAAAAAAGCGGTAGTATAAGCAGTAAAGGGTGGTTTTCTAATTTAAAAAAGAAATTTAAAGAATTAATAAATACTATAAATTCAGAAACTATAAGAGCACATTACGACAAAAAGATTATACCCCCCGAAAGATTAAAAAAGCTTAATGAAAATAACAGAAAAATTGCAGATTGCATGAAAAGAAAAGGTTCAAAAGATGAACTTTTTGCACTTATTGATGAACAAAATAAGCTTGGAAAAATAATAGAAGAAGCACTGGTATCCGAAGCCGGATGTAAACAGACTCATAAATATTGGCTTAAGTATGCAAAAAAATTTAATTTAGAATATACTACAAATTTTTCTAATTTATAACATAATACCTACCAGCAAGCTCTTAGCCTTAGATATTTCTCTTGTTTGAAACAAAGGTTTTATTGCCTGGCAGCTCGGTTCAACCCACAAAACCAAAGCTCCGTAGGGTGGGCAAAGCCTCTTCAAATATGGTATTCCCGACTGTTTTGTTTTTTTTGCGTGCCCACCAAAAACTTAAATCAAAAAAAAATAATTGGTGGGCACGCCATGCAAAATTAAAAGCAATCATTTGCAAATTAATGTAGCTTTGCCCACCCTACCTTACTATAAGATCACATTACGACAAAAAGATTATACCCCCCGAAAGATTAAAAAAGCTTAATGAAAATAACAGAAAAATTGCAGATTGCATGAAAAGAAAAGGTTCAAAAGATGAACTTTTTGCACTTATTGATGAACAAAATAAGCTTGGAAAAATAATAGAAGAAGCACTGGTATCCGAAGCCGGATGTAAACAGACTCATAAATATTGGCTTAAGTATGCAAAAAAATTTAATTTAGAATATACTACAAATTTTTCTAATTTATAACATAATACCTACCAGCAAGCTCTTAGCCTTAGATATTTCTCTTGTTTGAAACAAAGGTTTTATTGCCTGGCAGCTCGGTTCAACCCACAAAACCAAAGCTCCGTAGGGTGGGCAAAGCCTCTTCAAATATGGTATTCCCGACTGTTTTGTTTTTTTTGCGTGCCCACCAAAAACTTAAATCAAAAAAAAATAATTGGTGGGCACGCCATGCAAAATTAAAAGCAATCATTTGCAAATTAATGTAGCTTTGCCCACCCTACCTTACTTGCTTGTAACAAAGATTTTATTGCATGGCAGCTCGGTTCTAACCACAAAACCAAAGAAAAAAAACTACAATCTTGTCTGTATACAAAAGAGGGAGGCCGGTAAGACAACACCCCGCCTGTAAAACCTGCCAATGCCTCCCGACAATGTGTTCTTTTCTTTTTGGTTACTTTTTCTTTTCAGTAAAGAAAAAGTAACTTGCAAAAAAAAATTCAGCAGAATAAAATATTATTGGTCGAAAAAATCAAGTTTGGAATCTTGAAAAAAGAAAGAAGGTTAAAAATGAAAGATGGTATCCATCCGGATTATAAAAAAACTGTTATCAAATGTGTTTGCGGTAACGAAATTGAAACAGGTTCTGTTGTAGACAACATTACAGTTGAAATTTGTTCTAACTGCCACCCGTTCTACACTGGTCAGCAAAAAATTCTTGACTCTGAAGGACGTGTTGAAAGATTTAAAAAACGTTACGGCAGCAAGTAATAGTTTTGTTAAGATTTTACATAAAAAGGAAGCCTGCGGGCTTCTTTTTTATTGTTTGACTTCTTTACAGTATTTATTTATAATTAGACACAAAAGGAGTTTTATATGAGAATTCACGCGATTAGTAATGTTAATTTTAGAACAGTCGCCAATGTAAACCAACCGGAGCCCAAAGCTAAAAGCAATAAAAATAAATGGCTGCTGGGCGGTACAGGCATAGGGGCTGCACTCTTATTACTTCCAGATATTACGGATTTTCATACAGACAATTTCTCAAAAACTGACAAAGCAAAAGAAGATAAGCAATTTGAAGATTTAATAAAAGCATTAGATAAGACAAAAACGAATGAAGTTTCCGAAATAGATGATACTCTTAAAAATTTAAAAGATGTTTTAAATAAAGACCGTGTAGAATCAATGTCGGAAAAGGTATTAAAGGAATATTCCGAAAAAGTTAATAAAATCTTCAATAAAAAACCGTAGAAAATGATTTCGTTTTATAAAATTCAGCTATAGCCGGCAAATATTTTTTGTACCAACTCTGTTATGGTAATAGTATCAGAGACTCTTGACAGGGTTTCAGGAAAAAATGTAAAATTGAATTATGGCAATTGTCTATATATCATTAGGTTCAAATATCGGCGACAGGGTCGGATACTTACAGCAGGCGGTAAGCCTTTTAAAAGCCATACCCGAGATTAATGTAATTTCTACCTCATCTTTTTATGAGTCTGAACCTTGGAAAATGAATTCCGAAAATTGGTTCGTGAATGCAGTTATACAAATTTCAACCAATCTTTTACCGGAAAAACTTCTTGAGGAATGTCAGCGTATCGAAACACAGCTTGGCAGAAAGAGAACTGCAGAGAGGGAATATCAGGACAGAACCATTGATATTGATATATTATTTTATAATGATTTAATAATGCATACTGACACACTTACAATTCCGCATCCTCATTTTCATAAAAGAGCGTTTGTAATGGTTCCGATGCTTGAAATTGCACAGGACTTTGTTCATCCGCTTTTTAAAAAGACTGTCATGCAATTGTATGAAGAGTTGGAAAATCCTGAAATGGTTTTATTGTATGGAACAAGAATATAATAATACTCACAGGAAAAATATTGCCATTGTTGGTGCAGGAGCGTCAGGATGTTTGTGTGCATATTTTCTCCTAAAAGCGGGGCTTGAAGTAACACTGTTTGATATTGCCTCTCCGCTAAGAACACTTTTGGCAACGGGAGGAGGACGGTGTAATCTTGCTCATGCCGAGTATGATTTTAAAGAACTTGCAAAAAACTACCCGAGAGGAGAAAAATTCTTATATTCCGTATTTTCAAGGTTCGGAACGTATGAAACAATAGCCTTATTTAATGAATTGGGAATCGAGACTTATACACAGGATAACGGAAGAATTTTCCCGACTTCAAACTCCTCTAAAGATGTTCAAAAAAAGATTTTAAACAAAATAAAGGGATGTCATTTTATAAAAGAAAAAGTTTCCGAGATTTTTCATTTGGAGAACGGATATAAAATAAAAACAAACAAAGCCGATTATTTTTTCAGCGACGTTGTTGTTGCGGTAGGCGGAAACAAATTTCAAAACCAAAATATTTTTAAAAACTTAGACTTAAACATTATTCCGTTTACCCCGTCACTTGTCGGACTTAATTCTCGGGAGAGTTTTAAAGAAATATCCGGTGTTGTCATAAAAAACGCATATTCTAAAGAACTAAAGCTTTCAGATGACTTATTATTCACACATTTTGGAATCTCAGGTCCTTTGGCGTACAAAATTTCTTCTTACCGAACCAAGACAAGTTTTCCCTATAAATTAACTTTTGACTTATATCCTGCCGAATTTGATTTACAAAATTTATTAAACGAGAATCCGCATAAAGAATTAAAAAATATTATCTCAACAATTTTGCCCTCAGGTTTTGTAAAATTTATATTAAAAGATTTATCAGAAATTAAAGCACATAAAATTGACGGTAAAACCCGCGATTTTATTTTAGAAAAAATACATAATTTTGAGATTACGATAATCGGAACAAATAAAGGCGAAGAAACCGTTTCTGCGGGCGGAGCGGATTTAAATGAAATAAATCCCAAAACGATGGAAGCAAAAAAGTACCCGCACCTTTATTTTATCGGCGAATGTTTAAATATAGACGGACTTTGCGGCGGATTTAATCTGCAAAATGCCTGGTCAACCGCCTTTGTTGCCGCAGAAGGAATTATCGGTATATAACTGCAATTTACACAACCTGATTCAATTTATTGGATTCGTTAGGTAAAACCCTTTTAGGAATCACTTGTGTTATTTTCGTTCTGGCATTTTTTACCGCATCAACGATACTCCAAATGGAGATTCCCAGTGTACATGCTGCCCCCAGAGCCAACATCCCGAGCCCGCCCTTTGGAACTTTTGGTTTTGTAGGAATTTTGGTGAGATTCTTCAACGCTTCTGCACTAGATTTCGCAGATTTTGTAAGCCCCATACCTGTTAAAATTCCTGTAAGAACGTAAGCACCAAAGAATCCCGCCGCTTTACCCCATTGACCGTTTATTGCCTGTCCTAACCCCGGAACATAACACGACGCAATACCGACTCCCCATTTTTTACCTGTTGACGCCTCTGTTTCGTAGACTCTTGTTTCATAGCCTTCTCCTTGCGAAACCGAGACTAACCTTGTTTTTTTACGACCCTTAAAATCGGGATTATGTACCTGCGAATTAATATTTACCGGGGTTATCGCCGTCATATACACCTCCAGTTGTCTACACCATACATATAATAAAACGGTAACAATATAAAACTTGCCTTATTGTGAACAATTTGTTACATTTAAACACAAATTATCTGACTAACAGAATATACCAGGGGCTGGCTTCGGTATTATCACCAAAATGTGAAAATTGTATCATGCCCTTTCTTCTGATATCAAGAAACCCTGCAAGAGGGTATGTTTTAAACTTAGAATTCCCTGACGTAAATGAATAATGGTAAAAATTCTTATCCGTATCATTTAAAATTATAACTTTAAAACGATGTTTGTCCTTTTTCACCTTCAAAGAATTAGTATTCGGGCTGAATTGTGAAATCTTTATTATCTTATAATCGGGAAACAAAGCCTGAATCTCTTCTTCAGAGAGTTCTCTTCTTGTAATTTCTCCGTCTATAAAACTGAAATCATAAAACTTTAAATCCTGATTAGAATATCCAATCAAATCACCCTTATAAATAAATTCATACTGGCAGCCGGTATTAAAAGCAAAAGAGCCGTCCGGGCGGTAAAATTCAGAATAACTTCCGGTTCCAGACGAAATAAATTTTATAAAATAATCATTATCTTTTCTTGTAACATTATCTGACCATACATCGTCAACATATTTAACTTTATCTTCTTCTTTTAAAGTTTTATACGGAATTGAAGCCAATTCTTCTGCACTTACAGACAGCATTATACATAAAGCAAATAAAACGGATAAAATCTTTTTCATTCTAAACTCTCCTGTAAGGTGATTATACCCGAAACTTACACAACTGTCCATTATTTATACAATTTTAAAGTTGACATAAGAATTTTAAATATTACAATTCATGATGTAATATTATATTTTATGCATTACTAATGATATATAAGGAGTATCCTAAAATGAAAATAAGTTATTTGCGCTGTGCTGATGCACAAGTAATAGAAAGTAAAAATATATCTTATAAGGCAAATATACATATTGTAGATGGGTTTCTTCATGCTGATAACATGGAACATTTTGCGAAAGCTACACTTAAGCGATGTAATAATATAAGCAATCTTAATATGCATTATGTAGACTGCAATAGTCGTGATATAAATACAAAACAAATGAGTAGTGTAGAAGACAAGCTAAAGAGCATCTCATATTCCCTTAGAGCTGGTGATTTTCTCGTCATACCAGGACTTGCTTCTGTACCAATTTTAAATCTTGCTGATAGAATAAAAAATGTCATTGGAAAAAGTGTAAGTCTCAATTCTCAAAACATAAAATCATATAAAAACCTAATAATGCAATTTCTAAAAGAAATATATACATATAAAAGCTATTATTCGAGCGAAATTTCAGATATGGATAAAAACTCGCAAGACTTAGAATATACATATGGTGTTATAAATGAAGTTAATAAATTAGTAGATAAGGGGGTTAATGTTTATATTCCAGCTGGGCATGGTGCTGATTCGACCCTAAAATGGCTAGCAAAAACAAATAATAGTAGTGATGACTTATATAGATATATTGCGAAAAATTATGATCCTGATGGTAAAGTAAAAAAAATACTACAAGAAGCTAAACATAAAAATTTTTATGATTTTAATTTACTTTCACTTTGTAAAGGACATATTGTCAATGTAAAAGGGAAAGATAATAGAGATTTTATTTTTACCGCTAAAGATGGATTTGCCAATGACGGTGAAAGAGGGGTATATAACTTTTCACCAGTTAGAAATTCTTATGGCAAACTTTTGGGATATAGCTACCATGATGAAACTACAGTAGAATATCCATATGATGAATATAATGGTAATTCAAGTATTCAGAATCTATGTAAATACGTAGGATTACAGTATAAAGATTTTATGTCTAGCTATGATGAAGACAAAAAATTTAAGGAATATGTAAAGAAGGGGTACTCCACTGCAAATCTTCCCGATAAGCTCTATGCTTTACATGATGTTTTTGATGAACAGGAAATTAAAAGAAGGGGCTTAGATAAACTGGGACACTTAATTAACAATGATCAAAATTTAATATTTGATACTAATTCAAATGGGAAAATACTGTTCCAAAAGACTAATTGTGAAGGTTCTGGTAAACCTTCTGTTGTTTCCATGTGGGGAAGCTGTTTTTCCGCAATTAATGCCATGGCAAGAGATGTAGCTAAAAAAGGAATAACAAAGCAAGAAGTTTCTTTTTATATAAATGAAGCTGAAAACAACTATAAGCAACGAAACTATAGTGCTGCTGAATACTACTATAATGAAGCTTTAAATATTCTTCACCCAGATAAATCGACTTTTAGTTATAAGCACAATACTATAGATACATATGAAAATTTATATAAAGTTTTGAAATCTGCCGGAAAATATAGTGAAGCAAAAGGTATTTCAAATATGATATTGAATTTAAAATGTTATGAAATCAAAAATAAATCAGTATTCAATCCATTTTATTTAAAGGAACAACGCAATGTTGGAAAATATTACAAAGAACTAGGTGATTTATGTGAACGTGAGGGAGAATATTATCCTGCACGTGTATGTCGCTGGGCCGCTGATGAACTAAAAAAGAATTCTTCTTACGGAGATAAGATTGTCCAACGTCGAGCAGAACAAAATCAATATATCGGAGATTTATATGATGAATGTCACTAGGATTTCTTCTATAAGTTTTATGAGTAAAATCGTTGACTCTCATGCGCATATAGGTAGACATGACGGAAATAATTACAATAAAAATGACCTTGATGTGTTTGTAAAATCCACACTTCCGAACAAAGATACGGTTGAAAAAATTATTGTATCTGATTTAGATGTTTTACATTCCAGCAAAGGAGAATATGAAGGAAACAAAGCAGCTGCAGAATGTTTCAAAAATAATAATAAATTTGCTCTGCTAGCATCTTGCAGTCCGAAAGACGGAGATGTTAAAAATATAAAAAAACTTTTTAAAGAAAATCCAGATACATTTATAGGGCTTAAGTTTCATTCAGATATACAACAGTTAGCTTTGTCAGATAAAAATTATGAACCTTATATGGAGTTTGCAGCTAAAAACAATCTGCCCTGCTTATTTCACAGTCAGGTAAACACTCTTCCAGACGGAAAAGTTAATCAAGCAGTAAAACATATCGCAGATCCTGAAAACATATACTCATTAGCGAAGAAATATCCTAAAACTCCTGTTGTGATGGCACATCTTGGAGCCGGCTGGAGAGAAGCACACGATAAAGCTATTGATATTTTAATCGAATCAATAAAAAAAGGTGATGCAAACTTATACGCAGATATATCATGGGTTGATATTGATGAGAAGCAGGAACATATAGTAAAAGCAATAAAACGTCTAAAAGGTATCGGAGAAAAGGATTGGAAATGCGGCGACCAATCTTTCAGGCTTATGTTCGGCTCTGATGCGCCGCTTGCAAGATTTAAAGGGAATGATGCCATAAATATTTATACGAACTTTATAGAGCGTATAAAATCATCAATAAGAAATGATAAAGATTTAAAGTCGGACGCAAATAATATTATTGATGATTTGTTTTACAACAACGCAAAAAAGTTATATTTAACCAATAAAAAAAAATCCGATTTTTCAAAAAATAAAATTTTAATTGCCGGCGCGGTTATAGTTTTTGCCTGTCTTACAGGGGCTTTTATAAAGCGGACAAACAGAGCTCAAAACAATAAAAAGACAATATGATCTACTAAGCTTTCAATACTTCAAACCTGTAATTCCGCGCCCTGTCATTGCGAGAGCGATTAGCTCGAAGCAATCCAGCCAATTATTAACTATATTATTTTTATAAGAGAAATTTTAAGAAAAAGCCGGATTCTTTCGTTTCTACCGAACCTCAGAATTGTATATATTACGTAATTCGGTGACAAAAATTGTTTTTCTTAATAATAGAAGAATAAAAAGGAGAAGAAACAATGATAACAGAAAAAGACACCGATAGTACAATGGCAAGAATGACGTCAAACCGGTAGTTGCGCAGGGTAGACTTTAGTCTACCTTAATTATTAACAACAAACTAACCCTACCCAATTATTAACCACCACCCGAATTTCTAAGTTCACTAACGTTCACTAAGAAATTCTAACCTCCAAATAGCATCGCCCCCCCAACAACATCGACTGTTTGAAGGAGGAAAACAGAAGAAAGTATCTGTATAATACGTGTATGAGTTTAGTATCAAATTTTATAGGCGGAATCGGAGTAAATCCCGATGGAGGAATAAATGGCATCACTCAACAATTTGATTTGAGCGATACTACTTTCTCTGATCTTTTAGAAAAACAGATTGATACAAAAGAGAGCGAAAAAACTAACCCAATTATCTCCGGTCATTTTGGAATTCCTGCCGGCATGCAAATTGACGGCATGGACGGAGCGGAATTCAGCGAAAAAGCATTTGATCAGGC
>CALUPN010000061.1 GCA_944322625.1 Candidatus Gastranaerophilales bacterium
ATGAAAAAGGTATATATAGAAACAATGGGCTGTCAGATGAATAAGTCTGACGCAGAACGTATGTATGGAATGCTTGAGCATTTGGGATATACACAGACAGAGAATCCAAAAGATGCTGATATGCTTATAATAAACACCTGCTCTATAAGGCAATTGTCAGAAGATAAAGCATACAGTGCTATCGGTGTTTGGGGTAAGTGGAAGAAAAATAAGCCGGATTTGAAGATAGTTTTTGCAGGATGTGTTGCCCAGCAAACTGGAGAGAAGCTGTTTAGGCGCGCACCTTATGTAGATTTAGTTGTCGGAACCCAGAGGCTTTATGAGCTTCCTGAACTTGTTAAAAGAATAGAAGCCGGAGAAAGAGTTGTTTCGACGGAAGAGAAACCTTATGAAGAAAATGATATCCAAATTAACCGTGTAAAAAGTGTTAATGCGTGGGTTCCGATTATGGAAGGGTGTAATAACTTCTGTTCTTACTGTATAGTTCCGTATACAAGAGGACGCGAACGCTCAAGAAAACCGGAGCTTATATTAAACGAAGTAAAAAAAGCTTTGGCGGAAGGTTTTAAAGAGATTACGCTTCTCGGACAAAATGTTGACAGCTACGGTAAATGGCTGGCTGAAAAAACGGAAGATAATCCTTGGGGTTATACAAAGGATGAAGAGGGTAAAATTATTAATCTTGCCTGGTTATTGAGAAAGGTAAATGCTATTGAGGGTAAATTCAGAATCCGCTTTGTAACATCTTATCCGACAGATATTACTGAAGAACTTATTGATACAGTGATAGAGCTGGATAAAGTTTGTGAATATTTCCATATTCCCATGCAGTCAGGCGATGATTATGTCTTAAAGAAAATGAACAGAAGATATGATTATGCAAAATATAAAAAGATTTGTGAAAATATTCGTTCAAGAATTCCTGATGTAACAATAACAAGTGATTTTATAGCAGGTTTTCCCGGAGAGACAGAAGAACAATTCCAGAATACATTAAAGGCTATGAGCGAACTGGAATTGGATTATTCAAATACTGCGGCTTATTCACCCAGAGAAAAAACCGTCGCGGCTAAGTGGGTTGATTTATATATTCCGGAGGACGTAAAAACAGACAGACTTGCAAGGCTTAATGAACATAACCGTGAATGCTGTCTAAAATCTAATCAAAAATACATCGGACGGGAAATGGAAGTTTTGATAGAAAAATTTGAGAGGGTAAATGGAGAAGATGGAAGTACAAATATCATCTCCGGTAGAACCAGAAATAATAAGATTGTCCATATTCCGTATGATAAAGACCTTACAGGGGAATTTATCAATGTAAGAATAACTTCTGCCCGCACCTGGTATTTGAGAGGCGAAATGATATAATGAAAAACATAAGACAATCAAATGTAAATATACATAAAGACGCTTGGGTTGAGATTAATCTGGAATCTCTGGCACAGAATATTATAGAGATAAAAAAAGGTATTCCTGCAGATAAAAAGTTTATGGCAATTGTAAAAGCTGATGCGTACGGACATGGTGCTTCTATGATGGCGCAGACAATGCTGGCGTCCGGTGTTGATGCTTTTGGGGTTTCTTCTGTTGATGAAGGATTGGATTTAAGGAATGCAAAAATAAAAGCTCCTATTCTGGTTGTCGGTGCAATTCCTTTATGGGCGGTAGAGAGCGCTGCACAAAACGATATTGCGTTTTCAATATTTAATGATGAGCACTTGAAAGCTTGCAGGGAAGTCTATGAAAGAACCGGAATTAGGCCAAAAGTCCATGTAAAAATAGATACCGGCATGAACAGAATTGGTGTTCGCTCTGAAAATGCGGTTGAATTTATAAATAAAGTCAGAAATTCCGCATATTTGGATTTTGAAGGCATATTTACACATCTGGCTTCCGCTGAAGAGCCGGATGAAACTGAAAAACAGGTGGAGCGCTGGCACAGTGTTATTGATAATATTGACACAACCGGCTTGATTTTACATATCCAAAATACAGTAGGAACTTTTGCATATAATATCAAATCAAATATGGTCAGAGTCGGAATTTCGCTCTACGGGCTTTATCCGGATTTACCCCCCAAAGTTAATTACAAACCAAAACTCAAACAGGTTATGGGGCTAAAGGGCAGAATAACAAATATCCACGAGGTGAAAGAAGGAGAAGGGGTCAGCTATTCTCATAAGTTCATAGCTTACGAACCGACAAGAGTTGCTACAATTCCTATAGGTTACGCGGATGGTGTATCAAGAAACCTTTCTAACAAAATTTACGGGCTTTTAAACGGACAAAAAGTCCGCCAAATCGGAAATATTACGATGGATCAGATGATGTTTGATATTGCTGATATTGAAGCACGCCCGGGAGATGTTATAACTCTTTTAGATGACAAAGATTTATCCCTTGATAATTGGGCCGAAATATTAGATACTATTAATTATGAATTAACCTGCAGGCTTAAAGTCCGTCTGCCTAGAGTTTATGTAAGATAGGAGTTATTATGAAAAAGCTTTTAATATTAATTGCATTATTATCTCTTCCGGTTTTGGCAGAAGAAAGTCCGTTTGAAAACCTTTCACAATATTTTAATTATCTTCCGAATGCCGTTCATAACAATTGGAAGCCGTATAAAGCTAATAAAGATTATGAAGTAACCGTTCAATTCCGTGTAAAGAAAAACGGAGAAATTACTGAACCTACAATTGTAAACTCGACAGAAGAGAAAGCCAATAAATCTGTACTTGACGCTGTAAAATCCGGTGCACCTTACAAACCTTTACCGGACAAATTCCCTGGAGACAGTGTAAATACTCAAGTACAGCTCAAATACATAAAACAATCACTTCCGGACAAGACTGTTGGTTAAGTTATAAATAATTTCAAGCTTTTCAGCATCATCTGCTATTAAAGAGATATTCTGGTTGATATTTTTTATTAAATCGACCGGATCTTTTACATTATTTGTTGCAAACAGCTCTTCTGATGTAATATCAAGCGCTGAAAGAAGCTTGTCGAGAGTTTCTGCTGTGACAAAATTTTCACCAAGCTCAATACTGCTAAGCGCCCTTTGAGAAATATCTGCCATTTCAGAGAGCTTATCCTGTGTATAACCTTTAGCCATACGGATTTTTTTTATTTTCTTGCCCAGTTCTTTTTTTATACCCATAATTTACAACTTTAGCTTCATAAATACACTTGATTTAGTATTAACATGTATTTTATATTAAGTTTTGTGAAGCTGAAATACATTGTAAATTCTGAATTACGAGAATTTAGTATTTTAAATTGTAAAATTTAAGCAATTTTTTGAAACAGAAATACTTTATATAAACATAACACGAGAAAAGCTTTTTCAAAGGACAGAGAAAAAAAAGAAAAACAGTAGTACACAGGAAAAAAGGAGAAAAAATTATGACAAACCCACAAATCAAACCGGAAGCAAGAGTTCAAATTTATGAAGGAATGAGCGTTGAAACAGTAAAAAAAGAAGGCTCTACAGGACAAAAAATAGCGGTACCATTATTTGATAATGATGGAAATGGAAAACTCGAAGGTTATGAAGTTACAAGAATGAATCGCTGTAATTTTAAATCTGAGTCGGGCAAATTAACTATTTTTGAGAACAGAGAAGACGGAAAGCGCAGGGAAATGGAAATCAAATATGGAAGTCTGGAAGAGCTATATACCTTTGGCCCATCTGGCAGAGCTTTAAACGACATGAACCATTTTTTCTTTGGGCTTTATGAAAAAAATGGGGAAAAATATCTTAAACATAGCTTTAGTACATTTGCTGACTATGAAAAGATTTCTATCGATATGTCAAATGCAAAAGTAACTGTTCAAGGGGCAGAAGGTGATTTATATGCTCATGATATAGAGCTTTCAGTAAAGGATTCTGATATTGAAAAAATCTCAATAAATGGAGGCAAGTTGAAACTTGAGAACGTAAAAGATGAAGGGCTGCTCTGGGATTCTGCAACAGAAGTTATATCAGACGGAAAAACTGTCATAAGTGCTGATGCAAACTCAAAATATGAAGTAAGCAAAGAAGAATAATAGAAAATATTTTTATACTCAAATTTAAAGTGGCAGAATTCGCAAGGTTCTGTCACTTTTATTAATTGCTTTCTAATATACGGGATACGGGGAGATTCCCTCTCCTAACAGGAGAGGGTTAGGGTGAGGTGTCAAGCTTCTACAAAAAATAGGGGTAAAGAGGTAAATGATATTGATGATACCCAATATAAAAAATAAAAAGTTATTGTCGGGCAATGCCCGACCTACTATTATGATTAAGAACAATTTTTGCTTGCTGTATCTCTCTATTCTTAAACTGCCCCTCTGCTTTTGTTTTATTGTTGGGTTTCACCCAACCTACTCGTTCTTCCCTCTTGTAGTTTTACCTTTGAGGGAGACACGGCGGTTTAATCTCAACCGGTAGTCTCATAAAATGTCTCCCGATATGAAACTTATATATTTACCCCTTTACATTTACCCCCTTTTGTAGTAATAATTAGCATGTAGAGAGGTTTTGGCCTCTGAGTAAAAGAAAGAAGGAGAACTCAAATGAGTGAAAGAAGATTAGTCGGAACAGGCGAAATGTTCAAAAAAGCATTAGCTGGCGGTTATGCTATCGGTGCTTACAACGTTAACAACATGGAAATCTTGCAGGCTATTGCAGAAGCTGCAGAAGAAACCAGATCACCAATCATTCTTCAAGTTTCAGCAGGTGCAAGAAAATATGCTAACCAGACTTATTTAATCAAGTTAGTTGAAGCAGCTCTTGCTACAACAACTGTACCTATTGCTTTACACTTAGATCACGGTGCTGATTTTGAAATCTGTAAAGCTTGTATTGACGGTGGTTTCTCTTCTGTTATGATTGACGGAAGCAGATTCCCGTTAGAAGAAAATATTAAATTAACTAAGCAGGTTGTAGATTATGCTCATCCGCGCGGAGTTTCAGTAGAAGCTGAGTTAGGTAAATTAGCAGGTGTTGAAGATGATGTTAAAGTTCACGCTAAAGATTCAACTTACACTGATCCTGCAGAAGCTGCAAGATTTGTTAAAGAAACAGGCTGTGATTCTTTAGCTGTTGCAATCGGAACTTCACACGGTGCTTACAAATTCAAAGGCGAAGCTAAATTAGACTTTGAAAGACTTGCAGAAATCAAGAAAGCTGTTAACGACATCGTTGGCTTTGATTATCCGTTAGTTCTTCACGGTTCATCTTCTGTACCTAAAGAATTTGTAGCTAAATGCAACCAATTCGGCGGTAAATTACCGGATGCACAAGGCGTTCCTGAAGAAATGCTTAACTATGCTTCTAAGCATGGTGTTGCTAAGATTAACATCGATACAGACTTAAGATTAGCAATGACAGCTACAATCAGAGAATTCTTCATTGAACATCCTGAAAAATTCGACCCGCGTGAATACATGGGCCCCGGTAGAACAGCTGTTAAAGAAATGGTTATGCACAAAATGCGTGACGTCCTCGGAACAGCAGGCCACGCAGACGACTAGGGGGGGGGTAAATGTATTGGTCGGCTATTAAGGTTATAATTACCGGCCGGTATAAAGACTCCGAGGCCGCCTCAATGGTGTGACTACTGGTGGAAAGTAATTTGGCGGGCACAAACTTTTAGGTTGTGCCCGCCCTTTTTATGCTATAATTTGCTTATGAAGAAGAAAATTTTAATTGTTGGAAACGGAGCTAAAGAGTACGCGCTTGCCAGAAAATTGGCTGAAAAGCATGAAGTTTTTATTACACCAGCAAGTGATACGCTAAAAGAGTTTGCTCAATGTCTTGATATAAGAGAGGACAGTTCTAAAGAACTGCTGGAGTTTGCGGTTGAAAACGGAATTGATTTAACTATTCCAATTTCTTCTGCGGCTTTAAAATCAGATATTGTGTCTTTGTTTAGTGAGAATAATCAGGCAATTTTTGCCCCGCAGAAAGAGGCTGCAAATTTGATTTTTGATAAAGCCCTCGCAAAGAAGGTTTTGTATAAGCTAAGAATTCCAACTCCTAAGTTCGGGATTTTTGAAAAACAAAATATGGTTCTGGATTATATCAAAAATCTTAAGAATCCATTTGTTTTAAAAACAAATGATTCAAACAGCGCAGCTGTTTTTACATCATATCAGAGTGCAAAAAAACTTGTTGAAGCAAGTTTTATAGAAAAAAATAAAAAAATTATTATAGAAGATTATATTTACGGAACTCCGTTTTCTTTTTATGCAATAACGGACGGGTATAAAGCATTGCCGATTGCTTCTTCAATAACATACAAGCACTCTCTTGAGGGTGGCGGCGGCCAGCTTACAAGCGGCATGGGAGCCTGTGCACCCAACTATAAGCTTTCGCTGGAACAAGTTTATTATTTGATGGACAATGTAATTTATCCCGCATTGGATTACTTTGAAATAGAGGGCAATCCTTATCTCGGAATTCTGGGAGTAAACGGGATATTGACGGAAGAAGGAAGAATATTTGTTCTGGGCTGGCACTCTTTTATGCAAGATTGTGACGCTGCTGCCGTTCTTGAAGATTTGGATGAAGATTTATTTGCACTTTTTAATTCTTGCATAATAGGTTCGTTCAGTGATGAAAAAGAACATATTTGTTACAAAAACTTGTATACATCTTCATTAGTTTTAGTTTGTCAAAATAAAGTAAATAATGAAAATATTATTCAAGGGCTTGAGGAACTTGATGAGCATACGGTTTTGTCATTTTATCCCACAGTAAAAAAGAATAAGTATCTGGAGTTAGAGGCGGAATACGGACCGGTCTTAATTCTGACAACCAGTGCATCGACGGCGGCAAGAGCGGCAAATAAAATGTATGACGAAGTAAAATCCCTGTATTTTAAAGGTATGTACTACAGAAGAGATATATGTAATATTAAAAAATAGCTTAACAAAACTTAATATTTTGGTTCAAATAAGCAATTTTTTATTTAACAAATACTTTATATATATACAAGTAACAAAATATGAATACAGAGGATAAAAGGAGTACATTATGGCAAGAGTTTTGATTTCAATGCCTGAAAGCTTTTTAGGCAAAATCGATCAGGTAGCGGAAAATGAAAGCAGATCACGTTCGGAACTTATTCGTGAGGCTTTGAGGAGTTACATTACAAGATCTCAGGTGAGACAAAATACATTGGCAGATAAAAATGCCAGGATTTTAGAGGCGCTGCTGGACTAGGTAGCGGACAGGTGATTAAAAATCATTTGTCGGAGGGGATTTCAGGATAAATAAACAAGAGAAATGCGAGGAAATTGAGAAAAAAAAAAAAGCAAAAAAAAGAAAAACAACCATAGGAATTCTGTAACGGAATTCCTTTTTTTTATTTTTTAGGAATTAAAACTATTGATACGATATTTAAAAAAAATTCTTTTCTTGTCCTTTTCTCTCTCTTTTTATATTTCTCCTCAACTTCTAAACTCCTAAACCTCAATAAGCACCCACCCTAACCCTCCCTCAAAAGGGAGGGGCAGTGCGCACGCCGAACGTGCAGTTCCCCTTCCCTTGGGGGAAGGCCGGGATGGGTGCTAACCCGTAAGGGAAAACTAAGGGCTGTAGGGTAGACTTTAGTCTGTCGCAATAAAATATATTTTTCCTCAACTTCTGAACTCCTCAACTTCTCAATATCAATAAGCACCCACCCTAGCCCTCCCTCATAAGGGAGGGGGCTTTGTGTACGCCTAACGTGTAGCATTCCTTCCCCGAAGGGAGCGGATTTGCGGACGGAGGGGTAAATGGAAAGGGTAAATGTAAGGGGTAAATGTAAGGGGTAAATGGGATGGGGAAATAAGAATATGAAAGTTCGGATAGCGGACAGACTGAACCGACTAAGACGTGTGGTTTAAAGGTGAAGCTCTGTGAACGTGGTGCAAATCCAAACCGCGCTCAGGGTAGATGCCCACCCATTGTTGTCCATAATAAATATATATAAAACTGTGGAAAGCAAATAAATATAAATTGTAAAAAATAAATATTCTGACGTTAAAATAAAAATGTCATCCTTGTATATGTTACGTAATTCGATGACAAAAACTTACAAGGCGATTTTTTATTTATTATATAAGCACCTTTTCTGTTTGCATTTTATTTTAAAGCCAACTTATGTATTTATTCCTACCTCTTGAAATGATTTTTTCAGGTGATATTATCATAAAGGATTTAGACAATAAACTTCTTTTTTAGGAAGCTGGATGTTTAAAACAGATAAGAACATTAAAAGATTTTTATATAGATAGCAAAAACATTTAGCCGGTATGGATTTTTAAGTTCGTTTAAGATTCATATAGAATTATTATTGCCTAAAAAAGAGAGAAAATTAATTTCATAGGAGAAAGGTAAAATGGAAGCAGAAAAAGTTATTTCCACACAAGACAGTTTAACGCCAAGTGCTACTGTTCATGAATTAAGTGATAATGTTATGACCGGTAAGGCCGGTTACAGTAAAACAAAAATGTTCACTTTAGCGATAGCGGCAGGTGCATTTATCGCATTTGGTGCGCAGGTATCATTGACCGTTATGACAGGTGATTCAAACATGGGCTGGGGCTTTACAAAGCTTATCGGTGCTATGACATTCGCAACGGGTTTGATGTTGGTTACATTAACAGGTGCTGAATTGTTTACGGGTAATGTTATGATGACATTTGCTGTTTTAGAGAAGAAAATCAGTCTTTTAAAACTGTTAAGAAGCTGGACTGTTGTTTATATAGCAAACTTTTTAGGTTCAATTCTTGTTGCAGGTTTAATTTACGGTGCCGGCATGGGACATAATGGCGGTGATGCTGTCGGAGTTACGGCTATGCAAACAGCATTTTCAAAGATTAACTTAACTTTCGGAGAAGCCTTTTTTAGAGGTATTCTTTGTAACTGGTTAGTTTGCTTGGCTATCTTTATGGCATCTACTTCAAAACGTGTAATCGGTAAAATATTTGCGATATTCTTCCCGATCATGACATTCGTTGCTTCAGGCTATGAACACAGTATTGCAAATATGTTCTTTATACCTAACGGAATTTTAATGAAGCATTTTCCTTCAATTGTTGCGGCTTCCGGTATGACTCCTGATCAGTTAGCAACAATGACCTGGAAAGGTTTCTTTGTTCATAATCTTATCCCTGTAACTTTAGGAAATATTGTTGGTGCATTTGTGTTTGTTGTATTAATTTTCTGGACAGCATACTTAAGAGAAGAACACAGACAGCAAAATTAGATAAAATAAGAAAAGACCAATCATATTGGAAGATTGGTCTTTTCTGTTTAATATATATAGAATGTAGTTATGAAAAAAAAGATTTTACTTTTAATACTGGCTTTAATACTTATTACTCCGGTTCGTGCAGCTCAAAATCAACAAAGAAAAGAGAATGAGTATGCAGAAATTACTCTGGAAGATATTCTGGAAAATGAAGAAAAAAATACTGAAACAGAATATAGTGAAAACTATAGTTTGTTCAGCGATAACGCTTTAAAGCTTTCGGAAAATGTTCCTCAAGCGGTTTCAATCAGTTCGCAAAAAATTCCGCAAGAAAAAACTCTGAAAGAAAAATTGCAAGATATTTATCACCTTGAAGTTGATAAATATGACGCTCCGAATTATCTTTTAAAAGATGTATTTACTCATAAATTCGACGAGGATTCTATTTGGGACAGGACTCAGCTATGGGCAGGTTATAACGGAGATATCGGGCTGCAGTTTACGGAAGGCAGTATGGGGGCTGAACATACTACAAACCATTATGACATTAATACGATAAATGTTGGTTTTGATGGATTTTTGAAAAATAACAACGGCGATTTTCGTGTAATGATTAATATTTCGCCATTCTCGGAAAGAAATTTTGTTCAAAACCTTTTTGCAGATATGTATGTTGCAACAAATAAAATTCCGCATCATAGGATTATGGTTGGTCATACACGTCCTCCTGTCGGTATGGAAGGTGCTTACGGTCCGTTTGTTTTACCGTTTATTGCCCGTTCGCAAATATCAAGAAATTTCGGTACGGTTCGTAAGCTCGGAGCACGAATTAGCGGTGATTACAGTCTTTTAGGCTATGATTTCGGGGTGTATTCTTCAGATACATACTTTCAGGAATTTTTCCCCGGCGCTGAATTCATAGGCAGAGTTGATTTAAAACCTCTGGGTAAAACCGACGGAAGATACGGTAAATTACTTGTCGGCGGAAGTATGGATGCCGGGCACAGAAACAATAATTTTTGTGTAGTCGGTGCTCATATCCAGTATGAATACAAAAGGTTTATGGCAAATTTTGAATGGGCACAGGCAAACGGATATAACGGGCCGATAGGTCATTCTGTTGATACTCATGCAAGCGGTTTTTACGCGACTTTAGGATATATGCTCACAAAGAAGCTTCAAATTCTTGCAAGGTATGACGAATTTGACCCGAACAGAGAAATTGCACATAATAATCAGAGAGAATATTCTGTAGGTCTAAACTATTTCATAAAAGGACAGGGATTAAGGCTTATTTTAAATTATGTATTCTGCCAGAATGATGCGACAAAGGATTCGCATAGGATTATGCTTGGTACACAAATCTTGATTTAACGGTATTTTATTTAACCTTTTGCCAGATTAGAGGCAGTTTGATATTATTACCAAGACCTGAAATCTCGAAATCAAATAAAGGCTTGAACCGCCCTTCTCGTTTTAATGACCTAATATGAGGAGGATATGTTATATAGCGGATATTTCTTTTACTGTCTGCAAGTACGGTATCAATTAACGGAACAGATTTATCTGCAATATATAAATGCTCTTGCAGATGTGTCCCCATCACAAATATACCCCCCGGCGCCAGTTTGTTATAAATCTTATCAATCAATCTGTCCAAAACGTCCTGTTTATTAAGATTTAAATCCGGTAAGTCTCCGTATTGCATTACCCCCCGTAAGTCATTTTTTGTCAACTGGTAAAGTGCATTTCTAAAAAATATTGCACCTGCTTTTTTATTTTTTGCAGCAG
>CALUPN010000062.1 GCA_944322625.1 Candidatus Gastranaerophilales bacterium
TGCCAAAATATGTTCATATAATCTTCCATTTGATCATTAAGTTCATCTGGTTTGGCAAAATATATTTCTAAATTTTCAAGTTCTTGAAAAATAAATGGATTATTTAATGAACGGTAACGGTATAAATATTTAGTCATATATATCCTTTTGTTTAAATTATATCTTAAATTAAAAAAAACAGAGGGGATATGTTCCCCCCTGTCCAACCTTCATTTATGTATTAAATTTCCAATATTGTTCTTTGTGTATATTATGTGTATTTTCTGAGCTGATAGAGGTTTTGAACTCAGGATATTCATCACCTTTGGTTCTGTTATTGCACCATTGTAGTGGTTCTAAGTTACTCAAGACATCACTACCTCCTTTTGACACTGGACGTTTATGGTCAATTTCCCAACCAAAATTTGTGTCGGAAGATGTTTTACCATAATCTTCATACTTTATCCAAGCTCCAGCAAAATCTTTTCTATAAATATTAGAATTATATCCTGGTACTGCTTTAGCTTTTGCCCATACTTTAAGTTTTACGTCCTCCGACCAATTTTCATTATTAAACATTTGAAATGTTTCCTTTCAAATTTTGTATTACAAACTAACCATAATGGACAAAGTAACATAGTTGCTTTTATGGTTGTTTGTAAGTATAATCTTAATACATTAAAAATTTGTAGGTGATTTTATGTCCATCATAAAATCACTTTTTTTGCCCCAACCACCATACCCCTATTTACATTTTCATACTTTTACTCCTTTCTCCTTAATAATACTGCTCTATATAACTATAAGCCTTGTCAAAGACTTCTTTATCTTTGAGCTTATATTTAATCCAAATTATACTTCGTAAAGCTTTTTTAACTTCTTGTTTTCCGGCAGTTGTTGTTTGCCATTCAGGGAAACGCACAACTTTTACAATCTCATCAATATCGTTTACAATTCTTTCAACGATTATTGGAGTTTGAGCATTTTTTACTCCATTAAACAATTCTGTTAACGCAGCTTTACCTTTATCAATTTCTTCTTCAGGAACAACTTCTTTTTCTGCTTGTGCTGCCTCACGTGCCAGCTCAAGCAAGAGTTTCAAAAATTCTATACTTGTTATCAGGCCTTGTTCGTGTTTTTCACGTAAGTTTTCAAGCTTTTCACCAAGTTTTATAAACTTTGGATCATTACTATGTGCTCTTATTTTTGCAACAAGATTTATTTCAACTTTCATTGTTGTTTTTTTCAAATCTTTTTGTTTTTCTATGAATTCATCAATCAATTCTGCATCCATTGTTAATATATCCATATCATCGTGCAGCTTCCCTACTTCTAAATTTTCATGGATTAATTGAATTGTTTTAGCTCCAAGTGTAGCCCAAATTAGCCCGCCTCGACCATCTGTTGGTTTGACTGATTCATACACTTTACTTAACCATTTATAATCATATTTATAAGGTTGTAAGAATGTATCAGGTGAAAGCGCGTTCCAAACTCTGTTTAGAACTCTATAATCTGCAGCAAATTTGTCTTTTTCTTTGTTTGTTGGAATACATTCTTGTGCTGCCATCAAACCTTCCCAACCATCAGTATTTCTATCAACACCCATAAAGTAGCTTAAACATTTTTTCATCAAGGCTGGGAATTGGGTTTTAACGTCTTCAATATTTGTTATAACCTTCTTCATTCCTGCTTCATCAAAGTCTAATGCTCGCGCAACGTTATCAAATATACCGATATAATCTACTATCAAACCTGAAGTTTTGCCTTTATCATAAACACGATTTGTACGGCATATTGCCTGTAACAAAGTATGGTCTTTCATTGGTTTATCTAAATACATAACTTGTAAAATTGGGGCATCAAAACCTGTTAATAGTTTTGAAGTTACGATAACAAATTTCAAAGGATCATTTGGTTCTCTAAATCTGTCTAAAATTTTACCTTCAGCATCACGATCTCTGCGATATGCTTTATATCTATCTTCTTTGTCGTTATTTGTATCCATAACGATTGTTGACGCTTCAGGTGGTATCAATTTATCAAGTTCTTCTTTGTACATTAAACAACATTCGCGGTCATAACATACAATCTGGGCTTTGTATCCATTGGGTTCAATCTTGGTTTTAAAATGTGTCACAATATGTTCGCAAACTTTTTTGATACGTTTTTTGTTATACATAATTGCTTTCATATTAACCTTACGAGAAAGTTCATTTTTATCTTCTTCTGTCAAATCTTTTGTCATAAGGTCAAATTCTCTATCAAGATTTTCTTTATTAACGTGTAAATCAACGGGTACCGGTTCAAAGTTTAGAGGCAAAGTTGCTTTATCTCTGATTGAATCAGAGAATGAATATTTGCTCATATATCCGCTTTTATCTTCTACTGCACCGAATGTATGGAAGGTATTCTTGTCAATTCTATTGATTGGAGTTCCTGTTAATCCAAAAAAGAACGCATTTGGAAGTGCTAATCTCATTTTTTCTCCAAGGTTGCCTTCTTGAGTTCTGTGAGCTTCATCAACCATAACGATAATATTGTCTCGTTCATTTAGAACTGTATCGACATCGCCAAATCTGAAAATTGTTGTTATTAAAATCTTACGAGTGTCGTTCTTGAAGAATGTCATTAATTCTTCTTTTGTAGAGGCGCTTTCAAGGTTTGGAATATCTGAAGCATTAAATGTTGCAGTTATTTGAGTTTCTAAATCAATACGGTCATCAACAATAACAACTGTCGGATTTTTTAACTCCGGTATCATACGCAATTTTTGTGCAGCAAATACCATAAGCAAAGATTTTCCTGAGCCTTGAAAATGCCATATTAAACCTTTTTTTGGATATCCTGCAAGAACTCTATTGATAATTAAATTTGCACCTTCATATTGTTGGTAGCGACATATTATTTTATACTTTCTGTATTTTTTATCAGTTGCAAATATAGTAAAGAATTGGAATATATCCATAACCCTTGCAGGTGTAATCATATCCGCTACACTAATTTTAACATCTGCCAAAGTGCCTTCGGTTTTGCAATTTGGAGTATGCCAAGGGCCCCACAAACCAATAGGCATACAGACAGAACCATATCTAAAACATTTACCTTCTGAGGCAAAGTTGAATACATTTGGTACAAACATTTGCGGAATACTTTTTTCGTAAGCAGAAATATCTCCTGCACCGTCTAACCAAGTTATTGCATCACGAACCGGAGATTTTAACTCTCCAATTGCAACAGGAAATCCGTTAATAAGTAACACTAAATCAAGTCGTTTTCCACCTTCTTCTCTTGGGAATACCCATTGATTAGTTACTACATATTCATTTTTATCAAGTTCTTCTTTAGTCATTGTACCAAAGAATTTAATCGGAACCATTCTTCCGTCTTTACCAAACGGGAATGAGTTTTCTTCAAATATGAGTTTTTTAAATTGTTCATTTCTTGTAACCAAGTCGTGAGCTTGAGTTGAAAGGATAAGTGAACGTAATTTATAAATTACTTCATCTGCTCTTGATGGTTCTTCTGCGATTTCAGGATTCAACCTAATCAGAGCTTCTTTAACCATAGGTTCAACAAGTACATCATTATATTCACGTGGAAGATCTTCCGCTTTAATGTACTTCCAACCATTGTTATTTAATATTGTTATAAGCATTTGTTCTAAGGTATCTTCATTAAACATGTGAGACCTCCTTTTTAAAAGTTTGTTCTAATATGCTTTTTCTGATATTATTAAGATTTTCTATTTGTACGCTCAATATATTTGCTGTTTTGTTAATTTCTTCAATAAAACTGGCATATTGTTTTTGTATTCTAATATCAGGAATAGAAAAAATAATATCTTTTAAAAGTTTAAAATGCCTATTATATCCTAAATTTGTTATTTTTAAGTTTTTCAAATAGTAATAAATATATGTATAATCAACTGCATCATTTTTAACTTTTAATAATTTTGTTCCATCTGCTCCTAAGAAAAATGGTTCATTGATAAATTTAAAAACTCTTGTGTGATCACCAAATATTATTGCAGGAGTATTTCTATAGACACCTTCTTTACGATTTGAGTATCCAGCAATTTCATTTTGGCTTTGGTCTATAATCCAAAATGCACCACTTTCCAAATAACTATTTTTTTCAATTTTCGTAGCATTTTTAGTATCATCAATAAATATATCATCAAAGGACATATTTATATTTTGTTTTTGATTTTTCATAAAAAAAACATTTATAATTTTATTGTTTGCATCTATAATTTTTTTATATGCACACCTTGTTTCTTCTGCAGCCCAAAGGAGTTCGGCCAATTCACGCTGCTTATTCAAATCCGGCAATTCAAATTCAAGTTTTTTAAGTGCGCTCCAATTTATTGTCGGAGAGAGAGAACCTACTGATATTTTAATTGCAGAATCCAAAAAATAATCTGACGCAATAAACATTGGGAAAAATTTAGGATCAATAACTTTTTCTTTTGGTCTTAAAACCATACCGTGAGCAGAAAAAATACCATCAAAAGGTGCTATGGCTACTTTTTTTTGGTATGCTCTCCTTTTACCAAAAAGCACATCACCTTTTTTCATTACTAATTTTTCTCCAATCGGAGCAACTTCCGAGCCATATCTTGTTACTTCAAGGCATTGAGGGTCTAAATGTTCTAATCCGATATAAGTATATTTATCTTCTTCAACAGGTTTCTTTTTTTCTGTACTATTATATGCAATATCTTCAAATCTATACTTTGTCATTTATCCCTCCTTTCCTATTATTGCTACTAATTCTTTATAGTTTTTTCTCATTTCATTTGAACTTTTAAGCCAATCTTTGCAGCAAGTTTTTAAATCATAAGCTTTTTCCTGTTTTACTTCTGTTTGCTCATTGACATAAAGTGGAATGCTCAATGAATATCCATTGTCTTCAATGTTTTTTATCGTTGCCTTTTTGGCAAACCCAGCAATACTTTCATAATCATCATAAGCATTTGCTATTTTTGCGATATGTTCGTCTTCCAAGAAACTTTCAGCATTTTTTCTTGTAACTTCTTTGACTGCATTTATAAATAAAACTTTACCTCGATTTTCAGGAGTCTTATTAGTTCGACAAATCATAATGCAAGCTTCCATTGGAGAGTTATAGAAAAGATTCGGTCCTAATCCGATAACAGCTTCCAATAAATCAGATTTAACAAGCTCGGTACGCAAATTTTTTTCTTCATCTCTAAAAAGAACTCCATGCGGGAACAATATTGCACAACGTCCGGTTTTTGTATCAAGGCTTGCTAATATGTGCTGTAGGAATGCGTAATCTGCTCTACCTTGAGGAGGCGTTCCCAGAGTATTTCTACCATATTTATCGGATTCAAATGCTGCTCTGTCCCATTGCTTAATTGAATATGGAGGATTTGCTAAGACTAAGTCAAATTGCTTCAATTTGCCTTTTTCAATAAACCCTGGATTTTTCAAAGTATCATCATTGCAAATTTCAAAATCCTTTATATCGTGTAAAAATAAGTTCATTCTTGCTATGGCAGATGATAGCTGATTAACTTCTTGTCCATAAAGTTTAACATTGCGCCACTCTTGTTTTTTATTTTTTAGATACGCAATGCAAGAAATTAACATACCTGCACTACCGCAAGTCGGATCATAAACAGATTCATTTGATTGCGGTTTTAACATTTCTGTCATTAGATGAACGACAGTTCTATTTGTATAAAATTCCTGTGCCGTATGTCCACTATCATCAGCAAATTTTTTTATCAAGTATTCATATCCTTGTCCAAGTTCATCTTCAGGGCAATTTTCGATTGATAAAGTTTTACTGCTAAAATGTTCAATTAAGTCTTTTAGTAATTTGTCCGGCAGGCGTTTTTTGTTTGTCCAAGGAGCATTGCCAAAAACACCTTGTAATTTTTCAACATTCGCTTTTTCGATAGCCCTGAAGGCATTGATAATTGCAGTACCAACATTTTCAGAAATTGAGCGTACGTTTTTCCAATGATGTCCTTTTGGAACTACAAATTTATGTATCTCATCCCATTCAAGGGCTTCTTCACCATATTGCTTAACAGCGTTTTGGCATTCTTCGTCATAAACATCGCAAATTCTTTTGAAGAATAGCAGCGGGAAAATATACTGTTTATAAGCACCTGCATCAATATTAGTTCTCAAAAGAACAGCAGAACCCCATAAATATGATTCTAATTCATCAATTGTTATTCTATTGCTCATTGATGTAACCTCCTTTGATTAACAAGGCTTTGAACTTATCTTCAGCTTTTATAACATCAGATAAAGCATCCAAAAATTCTTGCTTAACGACTTTAGGATCAATGGTTTCTTTTTCTTCTCTTCCAATGTACGTATTAACGGAAAGAGTAAAATCATGATCTTTCAAGTCTTGTATTGTAACTATTTTACACTTTTCTTTTTCATCTGTGTAATTTTCATACAGTTTATAAACATCATCAATATTTTCATCTGTCATTATATTTTGAGCACGTTTTGGAGTATAAATTTTTGATGCATCAATTAAGCAGACTTTACCTTTGTGTTCTTGTGGTTTGTTATTATTTAATATCAACGCACAAGCTGAAACTCCGGTACTATAAAATATGCCGCCAACAAAAGTAATAACAACTTCCAATTTATCACTTTTAATCAACTCTTTTCTCATATCGCCATCTTTATTTTCTTTTGTCAAAACGCTTTGAGGTAAAATGACAGCACTTCTTCCGTTGTCTTTGTCCATTGATTTAACCATATGCTGTAGCCAAGCAAAATCAGCACAAGAGTCTGTCGGGCAGCCCCAGATATTACGACCATATACATCTGATGCGAATGCATCCGCGCCCCAGCTTTTTAGTGAAAATGGTGGATTTGCAATTACACAATCAAATGTTTTGAGTTGTCCCCTAAATATGTGCAATGGATTTCTCAATGTATCACCCTGCAAAATATTAAAGTCTTTTGCTCCGTGCAAAAATAGATTCATTCTTGCAATTGCTGATGTTGCAAGATTCTTTTCTTGCCCATAAATCTTGCCGTATGACTGCTTGTCGTTATTCATTCTATGGATTGCTTCTATAAGCATACCGCCAGTTCCGCAAGCGGGGTCATAAACTGTTTCACCAGGTTTTGGATCTAGAATTCGAGTTAAAAGTTTTACTATAGATCTTGGCGTATAAAACTCAGCCGCATTCTTTTTTGAAAGGTCCGCAAATTTTTTAATCAGGTATTCATAGCTATCGCCCATAATGTCATCAGAATAGTTTTTATTTCCGACCTTCTTTTGTGACATATGTTCAACAAGATCTTTTAATCTTTCATCTGATAGTTTGCTTTTATCTATCCAATCTGCATCATCAAAACTGGTAAACACTCCGCTTAAGGTATCAGGATTTGAACGTTCAATCCCAGTCATGGCATGTACAATAGCTTTTCCTATATCTTTGCTTTTTTCTCTAACATCTTTCCAGTGGCATCCTGCAGGTATTATAAAACGATGGTTTTCAGCAAATGTTGCATACTCTTCATCTCCACCTGATTGATCAAGTGCGTCTTGAATTTCTTCATCATAAACATCCGAAATTCTTTTGAAAAACAGAATAGGAGTCACATAACTTTTAAACTCATCCTGGTTGATTGGACCTCTCAATATATTGCAGGCCTCATATAAATGATTAAATAATTCTTCTTGGCTTGTCATTTCTTCTTCTATTTTAGTTGCCATTCCTTACTCCTAAAATTTGTTCTGTAATTCTCTGATTACGTTTTGCCATCTATCATTAGCAGTATTAATAGTATTCTGATATAAAGATAATTCCTTTTCATACTCTTCCGAGATTACTTTTTGTTCTTCTATTGGTAAAATTGGAATTTCAATATTAATTAAATCCTTATAACTTATATTTACTAGATTTGTACCTTGTTGTATTGATTTGATTAATTTGACACCAATAGGGCTATCTAAAAATATCTTTAAATAGGTGGCAATTAACTTTGTTTCTTTGGGTCTTACAACTATCAAATTAGAAGATGCTATACAAGGATAAGCTTGTTTTTTAAATACAGCTGTTTTTATTGTCGTGCCCCTTGCTGATAGTAATAAATCCCCATCGTTTAATATATAGTTATTAACTTTCCTAAAATCTTCCTCTATAAAATCAATATTAGTATAATCTATAGATATATTATTTATATTAGAAATACCTATTACACCAATGCTACCAACATTTTCTTTTTGTGTAATAACTTTCCCCCTAAAGGAAGTTGCAACATCTCCTAGTTTTATTTTTTTTAAGTCAGAATTTTGATATTTTTTCCAGTCATCATCTTGCATTGCAAAGATTTTGTCTACATTCCAATCTCCTATGGCTTCTAACTCTGATGACATTATAAAAGTATCATCGTTAGAAATAAATTTATTAGTATTTCCTTCCCAACAATATCTCTTTATAGATATGTCATCAGTTTGCCCAGTTGCAATTGTGAGGAAATAAGTTTTAATAGCTGTATTTTTAAATATTCCTGGAGGCAATTCCGATATCTCTTCAATTTTATACATGCTTTGTATAAAATTCCTGAGTTTTTCAGTTGCCCCACCAGCAAATGTTATTCTTGCCGGCAGTACAATGCCTAATTTCCCATCCTGGTTTAAATGAAGTAATAGGTTTTCTAGCGCAATGGAATCATACTCCCTGCATATAAAATTTTGCAATTTGTTATATGGAACTTTCCCGCCAAATGTAGGTATAGAAAAGATTAAGTCAAATTTTTCATTAATAAAGTTATACTCATAAATATTTTCATTTTTAATGCTGACATTGTTGTAACCTTTAAAAATTGATTGTAAAATATCATAATTTAATATGTTGGTTGATGTTAAAACGAAATTACAGTTACTATGTGATTTGATAATATCTTTTATTCTCTTTGTAAAACTTTCAGCCTCAGCGATAAGAACTGATGCAACATTGTCTTTCATTAATTTTGTGTATAAGTCAATTACTTCATCGCAAATCACATTTAATTCAGGCGCATATTGAGCAATCATAAATAATTCTTCATATTCAAAAGTTTCAGAAAAACTATTATATATAATCTCGAAATCATGACTATCGTCTATTAGACGATACATGCCGTACTTATACATAAGATCCTTATATCTATAAAAAGCTTTTTCTGTTTCTATTTCACCATATTCATCTTTAATTTTTTTTAAAACATAACTGTTTACGAGTACTTGTTCTTTGTTTACAAAAGCTCTAAGCATTTCCGTATTTCTTAATAAAGTTGCGCTAATTTTCATAAAAACCTTTCTTGGATAACAAATTCTTAATATAATTGTACCATATTGACAAACAATGTCAACTATGTTATAAAAAGAGTATTATAATATCAAATGTAGTACATTAAAACCATGAAAGGAAGCTCAACTATGACTAAAAAACTAATACCAATGGCCATTTGTTATGACTTTGACGGAACTTTATCTCCTGGTAACATGCAAGAATATGGTTTTATGGAAAGCCTTGGAACTACTCCTGCAAAATTTTGGTTAAAATCAAATGCATTTGCTCAAGAGAATTCTGCTGATTTTAATTTAGCTTATATGAAGCGCATGATAGAAGATGCCCACAGCATGAATGTGCCTTTCAATAAAGAAGCTTTTTGCGAATATGGCAAATCTGTTAAATTGTACAAAGGAGTGGAAAGCTGGTTTAAAAGAATAAATAAATACGGAAAAGAACATGGTATTGACGTTAAGCACTATATCATTTCATCTGGCTTAAAGGAAATTATAGAATGCACCTCTATTGGCAAATATTTTGAATGTATATTTGCTTCTGCGTATATTTATGATGCAAATGGTGTCCCTTGTTGGCCTGCAAATGTTGTCAACTACACATCTAAAACACAATATCTTTTTAGAATAAATAAAGGATGTTGTGATATTAACGATAACAAAAAAATTAATTCATATGTAAAAGAGGATGATCGTCCAGTTCCATTTTCAAATATGGTATTTATTGGTGATGGAGAAACCGATATCCCTGCGATGAAAATGGTTAAAGTTAATGGTGGTCACTCAATTGCTGTATACAATTCTGCTAAAAAAGGTAAAAAAGATAAAGCTGTCAAATTAATAACTGAAAATCGTGTAAATTTTGTTGCAAATGCGGATTATTCAGCTGGAAAAAAACTTGATAGATATATAAAATTTGTAATAAATAAATTAGAAAACGATTATTCAATAATCAAAATGGAAAAGAAAATTACTTAGTTGTTGCTACAGGTAAAAATTCCTGTAGCTTTCATCTATAGTGTCTTGTTCGAGGCCGATGTAGCGAAGCGTTACTGATGGCGAAGAGTGGTTAAAGATTTTTTGCAGGAGTACTATATCATTATATTTTTTATAATGATGATACCC
>CALUPN010000063.1 GCA_944322625.1 Candidatus Gastranaerophilales bacterium
AGTGTTACCAAAACTTCCGCCAAAGTGAATCCGCGTTTTTTCATCATCTAAGCTCTCCTAAATTGTGTTACATTGGGGGTAAAAGTAAAGAAAGGAGCGTGTTTTGAGCGTAAAACACAAAACAATAAGTTATCTCCCCCCATAATCCTCGTGATTGGAGCAGGGAGCACGCAGAACAGAAGCTAAACTTTAAATATAACAAGGTATACGCCGCGAACGTGCTGCGCTAGCAGTGATAGTGAGCGTAAGAGAGCCGGTTCACCGGCCTAGCCTTGGAGGTTAAGCGCAAAACGTACTCAATGCCCGTCAGGGCATAGGAAACAGCAGCGTGTTTTCTCTTTCTTTTGCTACTTTTCTTTCTCTTTTCTATCGCAAAAAAAGAGAAAGAAAAGTAGGAGTAAATGAAAGGGATAAATATCAATAAAAACAGATATTTAACCCCTAAAATAAAAAACCCAATGTAACACAATAGGTATTGTGTTACATTGGGTTTTTGTATGTCTGTAATCATTATAACATATTTATTAGAAATTAGTAATGCATTTTGCTAAGTCTTTGTTACTGAATGGCGTCTCATCTCGGTCTTGTCCCGAATTTTTATATCTACCCTCTTTTGCCACGCTCTTTTTATTTATCCCAACCGGTATTTACCTCCCCCAGTATTTACCCCTGTCCGTTTGTAAACTTATTTTCTTAAAAGGATAGACATATGTAAAACGTAAAGTGCTTTTCGGGGGGATAATTTTTTTACAAAATATTGCTCATAAAACAATTTTTGAAGCAATCATACCAGTGTTTGTTTTACTGTAATATGAACGGGCAAATTTCACTTAGGAGCTATAATTTCATTCCCTCGTTACTAAACTTGATTATTTTACAGGTATGTATTAAAATACCAAATAAAACGAGTTGAGGATATAGTTGATATGAAAAAAGCTTTAATGATTGTATCGGTTCTCATTGTTGCCGTAATTTCCACTGCTTGTATTAATAATATTGCGGTACAGGAACTTAATAACAAAGCGGCAGAATTTATGCAAAAAGGTGATTATGAATCTGCAATGAACAGACTGCAGGCAAGTCTTGATTTAGATGCAACTATGTATGAAACGTATTACAATCTCGGAGTTGCCGCAATTAATGCTAAAAAATATGAAAAAGCAATAGAAGCTCTTGAAGGCGGAATTAAGATTAAGCCCGATTATGCAGAGTTTTATTATTCTTTAGGGGTAGCTCAATCTGACTTGGGTGATGAAATCAATGATGAAGCGGCGCAAAAACTTGAAGAAGAGTCGGATGAATCTAAAAATATTAATGAACAAAATGTGGTTATGGAATCTGATAAAAGAGCTGATGCAGTTGAATCAAAGAATAAAGCAAATGAGCTTAAAAAATCCGCAGTCGAAAATTTAAATAAGTATCTTGAAATGAAACCGCAGACTGAAGATAAAGATACAATAGAAGCTCTTATAAAAGAATGCGAAGATTTTATAAACGGAGAAAACAGCTTACCTAAGGCAGAAGAATAAATGTTTACATCGCCTTCTCAAATAATATGTACTATTTTTGGTGTCAATATTTACTATTACGGCGTTATTATGGCTATTGCGATAACAGTCGGAACGCTGCTCACTGATTGGGTCGGAACAAAATATTTCGGTTTAAAAAAAGAAACCGTAATTGATATGGCGCCTTATTTTATAATATTTGGGATAATAGGTGCAAGACTTTATTATTGTGCTTTAAATTATGATTTTTATCTTCGATTCCCCACAGAGATTCTTGCAATAAGACACGGAGGAATTTCTATTCACGGTGCTATGCTTGGCGGTTTATTCGGATTATGGCTTTTTTCAAACAGGCACAATATAAATTTGGTAAAATTATGTGATGTCTCTGTTATCGGGCTTTCAATTGCACAGGCAATCGGCCGATGGGGAAACTTTTTTAATTCTGAAGCCTTTGGCGGCCCTACGAATTTACCCTGGAAACTCTATATTGCACCGCAATATCGTCCTATACCTTACCAGGATTATCAATATTTTCATCCGGCTTTTGTGTATGAAAGTATTTTGGATTTAATAATATTCGGAATTTTATTTTATTTTGTAAAAACAAAAAAAATTGCAAAAGAAGGCGACTTGACGTTAATATATTTAATACTTTATTCCGTAGTAAGAATTATAGTCGAAAGTATACGCTTAGATAGTGTTAAATATATTTTTGGGCTCCCGATTGCAATATTTGTGTCCGTATGTATAATAGTTGTATCAATAATAGTTTTAGTAAAGAGAAGGGGGTTAATATGAGATTAAAAAAAGTTATTACATTATCCGCAATTTTTGCCGTCATTTCCATGTCATCCGTTTTTGCAGCGCCGCAGCCGCAGAAAATTGCAGTTGTTGATATCCAAAAAGTTGTAGCTGCTTCTTCTCAAGTTAAAGCTCTGAAGAAAACTCAGGAAGCCAGAAATAAAGAATTGACTAATTTTATAAAAAATGCACAGGCTGACGTAAATAAACAAACTGATGCAAATAAGAAAAAATCTCTTGCGCAATCTTATGAAAAACAATTAGCTTCAAAAAGAGAAGCTTATGCCAAAGATTATGCCGCAAAGCTCAAAGCAGCCGATGCCAATATAACAGCTCAAATCAGCAAAAAAGCAACAGAACTCGGTTATACAATGGTATTGCCTAAATCAGGTGTAATTTGCGGAGGAGATGATATTACAGCAACGGTATTAAAGGTTATAAAATAAAAAACGATGAAAGCAGTATTATTTTACGGACCGCAAAATATAAGATATGAAGAAACAATGATAAAACCCTTAGCGAAGGGAGAAATTTTAGTCAAAATAGAAGCGGCTCTTACTTGCGGAACTGATGTAAAAACTTACAGGCGCGGTCATCCGGTTTTAATAAAACAAATACCGTCCGGTTTCGGACACGAATTCTCCGGAGTTGTTGCAAAAGTTGCTGACGACGTAAAAAATGTAAAAGTCGGAGACAGAGTCGTGTGTGCTAATTCTGCGCCATGCGGCGAGTGTTTTTATTGTAAGCGCGGTGAATATAATCTTTGTGAAAATCTGGATTTATTAAACGGAGCGTATGCAGAGTATATTGTTGTACCTGAGAGAATTGTAAGAAAAAATACGCTTCTTCTTCCGCCAAGCCTGCCATTTGAAAAGGCTGCTTTTTGTGAACCGCTTGCGAATGTTGTACACGGCGTTGAGAGAACGGGAATAAAGCCGGGCCAGACTGTGGGGGTAATAGGTATCGGGCCTATAGGCTTAATGTTTGCAAGATTATGCAAACTAAAAGGAGCAAGAGTAATTGTAGCCGGAAGAAATCCGATTAAATTGAAGCTGGCCGAAGAGTTTGCGCATGCTGATGAAATTGTTGATTTAAAAAAATATGCAAATCCGGAGAGAATATTCAAAGATTTTTCTGATGAGAAAAAAGGCTTGGATGTTGCAATTGAATGCGTAGGCATGCCCGAGATTTGGGAGCTGGTATTTTCCTGCGTGCGTCCCGGAGGCACTGTGCACTTTTTCGGCGGCTGCAAATCCGGCTCTAAAGTAAGTATTGATACTACAAAAATGCACTATGGTGATATCAGGCTGATGAGTGTTTTTCACCATACCCCCAAATATTTTAGACAAGCGCTTGATTTAATTGCCTCCGGTGATATTGAAGTTGAAAAACTTATAACCGAAGAGCTTCCGCTTGAGAAAGTTGAATACGCAATGCAAAGGCATATCGAAGGAAGTGCAATAAAATTCCTTATAAGACCTTAAGATTTAACACTTTCAATTTTTAATGACAATATTCTTCCTGAATCTGTTTTTGTCACACAGTATTTGAAAAACTCGTCTTGAAAAGAGTCGTTTTCTTCTGCAATACGGCCGAGATTTTTGATAAAGTAACCGCCAATTGTATTAATATCCTCATCAGAAAGGTCTATATTAAAGTATTCACAAAACTCATCCAATCTCATTTTGCCGCATACTTCATAAGTTTTCTCATCGAGCTTCTTAATTTCAGCTTCTTCATCATCAAATTCATCCTGAACTTCGCCCAAAATTTCTTCCATCACGTCTTCATGAGTTACAATTCCGCTTGTTCCGCCGAACTCATCAACGACAATTGCCATCTGCGATTTGTGTTTTTGAAACTCAAGTGCAAGTTTATCTACGGGCATTGTCTCCGGCACAAAAAAGGCTTCTCTTAAAAGAGAGGAAAGTGTAAATTCTTGTTTTTTTACAAGCAGCGGATAAATATCTTTTATATGTATCAGCCCTTGAATATTATCAATACTACCTTCATAAACAGGATATCTTGTATACTGATTTTCAATAATAATATTATTTATCTCTTCTATTGATGCGTCAGAAGATATACAAACCATATCCGGTCTCGGTATCATTATCTGTCCGGCTGTTAAATCAGAGAACTTGAAAACGTTCTGCAAAATCTCTGCTTCTTTTTCATTCAAAACTCCGCCCTTGCAGCTTGCATCAATAAGCATATTTAATTCTTCGGTTGAATGAACCATATGATGCGTATTTGCAGGCTCTATTCTGCATAATTTCAAAAGAAAATTTCCAAGCCCGTTTAAAATTGCAATCATAGGAGCAAAAAGTCTTGTTATGACAAACATCGGTTTTGCCACAAAAAGAGTTGTTTTATCCGGATATTGAAGAGCAATGGATTTTGGCATCAACTCTCCGATTACAACATGGAGCACTGTTATTAATACAAATGCAATAGTTACGGACACGGTGTGTGTTGCAATCGTATCCATTTTAGACGGTAAGAACTGAAATATCGGATGTATTAACCTTGCAAGAGTAGATTCTCCGACCCAGCCTATTCCGAGACTTGAAATAGTGATACCAAGCTGTACTGCAGCTATATATTTATCAAGATTTTTTATTCCGTCCATAGCAAGCTTAGCATCAAAATTTCCCTCATTTGATAATTGTTGAATTCGGGTTTTTCTAACTCCTACAAAAGCAAATTCTGCTGCCACAAAAAATCCGTTTAAAAATAACAAAAATACTATTAATGCAGTGTTTATAATAATCATTTTCTTATCTTAATATAATTTACAGAAAAAATCAAAATTGAATAAAGAAAATAATATAAATATATGATTTCAAACGCCTACTTGCTATATAAACAGGTTTTAGGTATGATAAAAAAGCAATTACCAGACAAATAAAAGGGGATATTTATGAGCGGACACTCAAAATGGTCAACTATTAAACATAAAAAAGCTAAAACCGATTCTCTTCGCGCAGCAGAGTTTCAGAAATTTTCAAGAGAAATTATTGTAGCCTCTAAACTGGGCGGGCCTGATCCGGCCGGAAATTTCCGTTTGAGAACTGCTATTGAGAAAGCGAAAGCTGCAGGGCTTCCAAACGACAATATTAAAAGAGCAATCGAAAAAGGCGCAGGTTCCGGTTCACAGGAAAATTATGATGAAATGACCTATGAAGGATATGCAGCAGGCGGTGTTGCCGTTGTTATTGAAGCTATGACAGATAATAAAAACAGAACTGCAGGTGATATCAGAAGCTATTTTACAAAGTTTAACGGCAACCTCGGCGAAACCGGATGCGTAGGCTGGATGTTTGATAAAAAAGGATGCATTACATTTAATAAAGACAATATGGATTACGATAAGCTTTTTGAAGCAGCAATTAATCTGGATGCAGAAGATATCGTTGAGGAGGATGACGAATACAAAGTTTACACTTCAATACCTAATCTTCAGCCTATTACCGAAGGATTAGAAAAAGAAGGCTTTAAATCAACTTCTGCAGAATTTACAAGAATTCCGCAAAATACTATAGAAGTTACTGACGAAAAAACTGCAATCAATATTATGAGACTGTTAGGCAGGCTTGAAGAGCACGATGACGTTCAAAATGTCTATGCAAATTTTGATATTGATGATGACTTAATGGCAAAAATAGAAAACCAAATCTAAAAGGGAGGATTACCAATTATGATGAACATGATGAATATGATGAAACAAGCTCAAAATATTCAAAAAAAACTTAAAGAAGCTCAAGAAGAACTTAACAAAATGGATATAGCAGGTGAAGCAGCTAACGGCGCTGTTAAGGTAACCTGTGACGGCAAGGGTTTGTTTAAATCAATTAAGCTTTCTCCGGAAGCTATTAACCCTGAAAATCCGGATTCTGTATCAGAAGATACAATTGAAATGCTTGAAGATTTGATTACAGCTGCAATTAACCAAACTTCTTCTAAGGCAATTAAGGTTATGGAAGAAAAGATGAAATCTGTAACAGGCGGAATAAGCATTCCGGGATTGTTTTAGAAAACGAGAAATTCAAACCAACATCATTTCTTCGCCATACAGACACTATTGTTCAGGATAAATTTATAAAGAAGGAATACTCTGATGTCTGAATATAATATAGACCCCTCACCCGAATTTCTAAGTTTCGCTAAAGCTCAACTTGAAATTCTTCCCTCTCCCACAAAGGGCGAGGGAACCGCCACGCTAAGCGTGAAGCCTACCTGCTCCGACAGATTGACCTCTGTGTGGGAGGGTCGAAATCTCTGATTTCGGGGATGGGTATTATACAGAAGGTAGAACCATACAAGAAAGGGTTAGGATGAGGTATTATTATGATTTATCCAAAATCCATAGCTACATTAATAGAACAGTTTCAGAAATTTCCGTCCGTGGGGCCAAAGTCTGCCCAGCGGATGGCTTTTCAGGTGCTAAAAATGCCGTTAAGCGAAGTAGAAAAGTTTGCAAATGCTATACTTGAGGCCAAAAAGAATTCAAAAACCTGCGAAGTTTGTTTTAATATATCGACCCAGAGTCCGTGTGAAATTTGTGAATCAACTAACCGTAATCGTTCGGTAATATGTGTTGTTGCTGAAACAAAAGATCTTATTGCAATAGAAAAAACTAATGAGTATAGGGGGCTTTATCATGTCTTGCAGGGGCTTATATCTCCTATGGACGGAATCGGCGCAGAAGATATCAGAATAAAAGAACTGCTTACAAGGCTCACGGATGAAAGTGTTCAAGAAGTTATTTTAGCGCTTTCTCCTTCTGTGGAAGGTGAGGCTACGAGTCTGTATCTGACAAAGCTTATTAAACCTTTCGGAATAAAAATTTCGCGTATTGCATTCGGACTTCCGGTCGGCGCGGATTTGGAATACGCGGATGAAGTGACATTAGCAAGGGCAATTGAAGGCAGAAGGGAACTTTAAATATAATTAAGCTTAAAAGCTTTTATGCCCGCATATTTTGCTCCGGCTCCCAATTCTTCTTCAATCCTTAGAAGTTGATTATATTTTGCAATTCTGTCCGTTCTGGAGATTGAGCCGGTTTTAATTAATCCGGTATTTAGCGCAACAGCCAAATCGGCAATGAAGCAGTCCTCCGTTTCTCCTGAACGATGCGAAATTATTACGCTATAGCCGTATCTTTCTGCAAGTTGAACGGCATCTATTGTTTCTGAAAGAGTACCTATCTGGTTGGGTTTTATTAATATTGAGTTCGCTGCACCTTTCTCAATACCTTCCATTAAACGTTTTGTATTTGTTACAAATAAATCATCACCCACAAGCTGGCATTTATTTCCGAGCCTTTCAGTCAGATTTTGCCAGCCAAGCCAATCATCCTGACTCATTCCGTCCTCTATTGAGATTATAGGATAATCTCTTACAAGTTCTGCAAGATAATCAACCATTTCTTCCGAGGTTAATTTTTTATCCTCGCCTTTAAGATAATACCTGCTAAGCGAGCAGACTCCTCCCGAGCATTCTCCTTCTTCATAAAGTTCCGATGCTGCAACATCAAGACAGAGTTTGATATTATTAGTATTATAACCGGCTTTTTCTATTGCGGATATAATAAATTCTATAGCACTGCGAGTTGAACCGATATTAGGAGCAAACCCTCCCTCATCTCCGACAGTAGTAGAAAAACCGTTTTCTGCAAGAATTTGTTTCAGGGTATGAAATATTTCTGAGCCTGCTTTAAGAGCTTCATAAAACGAACAAGAACCGACAGGAGATATCATGAATTCCTGAAAATCAAGATTGTTATCAGCGTGTGCTCCGCCGTTTAAAATATTCATCATAGGAGTCGGCAAAACAGAACCGTAAATTCCGCCAAGATAACGATAAAGCGGTAGATTATAATATTCGGCGGAGGCTCTTGCGCAAGCTAAAGATACCGCTAAAATAGCATTGGCGCCAAGCTTAGATTTATTAAAAGTCCCGTCTAGTTCTATCATTAAATTATCAATAAACCTCTGTTCGGAGGCGTCTTCTCCTAAAAGATGCGGGGTTATGACAGAGTTAATATTATCAACCGCTTTTAAAACACCTTTACCTAAAAAATCATCCCTGATTTTGTCTCTAAGCTCCCTTGCTTCATAAATTCCTGTAGAAGCGCCGGAAGGGACTGATGCTCTGCCTGTTGAGCCGTCAATTAATATAACTTCGGCTTCCACGGTCGGATTGCCTCTGGAATCTAAAATTTGTCTTGCTTTTATATCTTCTATTTCACACATAACAATCTCCTTTGTTCATCCAGATTAAAAAAATATATAAAAATTTTCTATTATACAGTAGTGCTATACAAATTGACGGAAATATTTCCGACATATTAATGTAAAACTTTGTAAATCTTTATTTATAAATATGCAAAAAAATTTCCGGGGTATTAAAATCATATATATGCACTAAAGTGGAGTATTAAAATATGAATATTCAGAAACAAACAAGTTTAAATTTTCAAGCAACTAAAGTATTAACCGCAACAAAAACGCTAAATCCGAAAAGCCTTCCGGATATTGTTGATGTATTTAAATTAGACAGGCAAACTGACGATATTTTTATAAGAATGTGCTATGACGTAATGAGAGATAAAAAACTCAGTATGAAAGAATTATTTCTAAAAAAGATTTTTAAAAGTTTTCTGGAAGAAAAAAAGCACTCAAATAAAGACTATTTTTTGGCAATAGATCAGGATAACAGAATTGTCGGAGCATTATATGCTGATAACGAAGATAAAATTAAGGTTAACAGAGCTGTCTGCACAAAAAATAAACAAATTATAAAAGACAGTCTTGCAATGACACTGCTAAATACTGCCGAACAAACAAATAAAAAAAGAATATTCGGTTCTTATTTGGATTGGGCATTAAATATGAAAGCTGTTATTGAAAATAGAAATTTTTCCAAAACGAAAAATTTGATTAGAAAGAATAATCCTGACAGCAAATTTGAAGTTTCGGATAATACAAAATATGATTTAGAAGAATTTTTAGGTCTAAAGTAATATTAAACTGTCATTTTGCCTTTTTTGAATAAATGAATATAATATAGATATGAAAAAGTTTCTAGTCTGTTTAATTTTATTAAGTATAGCCCTTCCATCTCATGCTTTTTTCTGGAATAAGAAAGATAAAGCGCTTGAGAAGGAGCTGCAAGGCAAGGGCTACGCAGGGACTCTGCCGGATATAGGCGAAAAAATCGAAAAATCAAAAACAAAAGTTACAACCCCGATTTTCGAATCTCAGGAAGGGTTTGATGACCCGTCGGAATTAAAACCCGTGCCTAAAGATAACCCCGCTTTTATTAATATTATCCGGAAAAAAGACAAAAACTCCGAGTTTGTAGATGATGCTAACGAAATTATTCCTATGCTTGAAAAACTTGTTGGCTGTATTGAAGATAATGAAAGTCTCCAGCTTTTTATCACAAAAGCAAACCTTTTAACATTGAATATAGATAGTCTTGCAAAAAAATATGACGGCAAGCCGGAAAGCTTTTACGAATCATTCAGAAAACTTCAGGAAGTTAACCGCTATGTCAAATCTATTTCACTTTTAAGAAAAGAAGCTGTAACATATCAGCGCTATCTTGCATATTCTGAAAGCGGTTCTATATATAATCCGGAAAATATAGCTAACCAGCTTCAATATCTGCTTGAAGAATTAAATACGGTGATATTGCTGTTACGCGAGGAGAGTTAAGTTATTGTCAGGCAATGCCTGACCTACTACTTGTTATTTTACGATTGAGGCTGACCTGTAGTTTCAATTCCGACTTGTAGTTTTACCCTTGTCAGCCGACCATATTCCTACGTGCGTAGCCCCGAGATTTAATTCCCACTTGTTATTTTACGATTGAGGCTGACCTGTAGTTTCAATTCCGACTTGTAGTTTTACCCTTGTCAGCCGACCATAT
>CALUPN010000064.1 GCA_944322625.1 Candidatus Gastranaerophilales bacterium
TGTGCCGAAAAAAATCCGAACCGTTGAGGATTTTTTGAGAGGTAGCCAAAACGAAAGTTTTGCGCGCTACGCAACTGCTTACAATTGAAAATCAAATATATACTATGGGGCGTTAGCGCAGTTGACTGTGCCGAAAAAAATCCGAACCGTTGAGGATTTTTTGAGAGGTAGCCAAAACGAAAGTTTTGCGCGCTACGCAACTGTTTACAATTGAAAATCGATATATACTAAGGGGCGTTAGCGCAGTTGGTAGCGCACGACACTGGCAGTGTCGGGGTCAGGGGTTCGAATCCCCTACGCTCCACAAAATATAGTTAGGAGAGCAAATAATGTTAACAGGGCCGTTTTTGGATAGAAACTGGATGGGAGAAAATAAAGATTATGCAAGTTCTGATATTGTAATGTTAGGGCTTCCTTTTGACGGTACAGTTTCCTATCGTTCCGGTTCAAGATTTGCTCCGGAGCAAATCAGGCTTGCAAGCTGGGGTTTGGAAGAATATTCTCCTTATTTTGATAAGCATCTTGAAGATTGCAACTTCCATGATGCGGGAGATTTAGAGTTTCCGCTCGGTAACACGGTTAAATCATTAGATTTAATAGAAAAGAATACGGAAGAAATTTATCGTGACGGTAAAAAAGTTTTTGGTATCGGAGGTGAACATCTGGTAACGCTTCCTGAAATAAAAGCGGTGTCAAAGTTCTATGATAACTTAGCAATCGTTCATTTTGATGCTCATACAGATTTAAGAGAAGAATATTTAGGCGAAGCTCTTTCTCATTCGGCGGTAATACGACATTGCGGGAATATTGTAGGTTTTGAAAATATAAAACAAATCGGCATACGCTCCGGCATGAAGGAAGAATTTGAATTAATGAAAAAGTACAATACATTAATTCAGGAACCGAAAGAGCTAGACGTTTTAAAGGATAAAAATATCTTTATAACCGTGGATTTGGATGTTCTTGATACATCTGTTATGCCGGGAACAGGGACTCCGGAAGCCGGCGGGCTGAATTTTAATCAGCTGGTTGAATGGTTTAAGTATTTATCCGAATTTAATATAATAGGTGCAGATGTTGTTGAGCTGGCTCCGGATTATGATTCAAGCGGAGTTTCAACTGCTGTTGCAACAAAAGTTATAAGAGAATTGTTAATGACATTTTAGTTATAATCTCTGAGTGGCGGGCGTGAAGAGTCGAATTCACCATATAGATTATTTTTCTTAGTTTTTTGTATATCAATCGGTTCATATAAACTCTGATCTTCAAGAGAGGGTTTTTTAAAGTTTATGTTATGAATTCCTTCATCTTGCGCCGGTTGAATTTTATCTGCCGGTTCAGCCTTTACTTCCAATTTGGATTCGAGCTTTTCTGTTTCCTGCAGCTTCTTTAATGCTTTTTCTTCTTTTTGTCTGGCTTTGTCCTCTTGATATTGCTGCCATTTTGATTTTGCATTTTCTTTTGTTTCATTAATTTTATCTTTTGTATCGGCTATCTTTGCATCAACTCTGGATTTTGCGACAGCATAATCTTTTCCGCCTTCTTTATGCCATCTTCTGTATTTCTTTGTAAACACATTATCAAAATTCCCCATATCGTAATATATTTGATTGGTTTCTTTTGCATAAGTATCCGGAGGTAAAACTTTTAACTGCACATTCTGCGCAATCTCAGGACAGAGCATTCTTGAATAATCTCTGATTTTCTGGAGCTGTTCCGTCTGCGGCGAAGGGCCTCTTGTGATAATCCGGTTTTCTACAACACTTATGGTTTTGTAAAAAGTATTTGACCACAGCACAGTATTGTTTTTTGTATCAACCAGAACTGCATAAGTACTTATTTTGTATGCCGGATCAACTACTGACGCTCCCGGAATATTCAAGAAATCCCAGAAGGTTCTTCTTAATATATAATTTTCCGAATCAATCGCAGAGGTTATTAAAAGAGCGTATCTTGCCTGTGCTTTATCAGCGATTTTTTTCAGTGAAATGTAATCAACCGTATAAGTGTTTCTGAATCTGCCGGTAAGATTTTTTGCAGAAACCATTGTATAAGGATTGCTTTTTAATAAACTTCTTTCTTCACTGATTGTCGGAACTTTAATATAATCAGTTTGATTTAATATATTAGCAACTTCCCCCGCAAAAAATTCTGCCGGTGCATTAAATATAAAAGCATCAATAGCAAGATTTTCTGTTACAATGTTATCCGGAATAACAAGCACTTTATGCTGTTCCGCGTAAACATACGGCGAAATAAAGATAATTATCCCAATTGCTAATATTCTTAATAAATCTCTCACGATAAAATTATAACATAACTCTTTTAAAACAGCCAATAATTAACATCTTGTTACTTATATGATTTATTGGTATGATAATTATGACTGAATAATGAAGAAACTTTTAAATAAATATATAATTATAACTATATGCTTTTATATGTTTTGGTTAGCGGGGGTTCCGTTTATTTTTGCTAAAACCCTGCCTTTGCTCTCTCAAAAAATTTCAGAGAGTTCATCTTATAGAATTGAAGTTTTAAATCCGAAATTAAGATTAAGCATTCTGCCAGTTGCATTCTTTGAAGCAAGTGAATTAAAAATAAAAGAAAAAAACACAAAAGATTATACAATTGTCCATAATCCGAAAGTAAAAATTCGTCTTTTTCCGCTTTTATCAGGAAATGTACATATAAACAGATTTCAAGCGGATGAAATCATAGGAAATGCTTTCTTAAAAAAGGAGCTGGAACTTGATAAAAACTTCTTTAATGATTTAAAAAACCTGAGAATTAAATGTGATGAGATTATTATTAATAAATTTTTGATATCTTTCTGGCAAAAAAATGTAAAAAATCCGGTTATTTATACAGGCAAAGATATTTATTACAAGAAAAACGGACGTTATATAAGAACCGATTTTACGAGCAAAGTAGATATTAATAACTCCGTTTCAAGTGCAAAAGCGCATCTTTTCCTGCCGCGTAACAGTGATGTAAAAAAAAGCAATATAGATGTAGAAATTAAAAACTTTAACCTGGCACCGCTGGGTGATTATATGAAACAATACCTTCCGAAAGATCTTGTTAAAATTCAAGGGATAATAAATATAGATATTGATAAATCAAAGCTTACGGCAACATTTGAAGACTGTGCGATTATAATGAAAGACTCCGCTAAATCAATAGTATTCCCGAACAAACTGGATATTAAATCAACATTTCATTCTACCAGTAAAATAATAAATTTTGAAAGTGTCGATATAAAATCAGCAAATATTCATACAATATTAAGCGGTTCAGTACGTAATTATTTGGAAACACCTCTTACAACACTTGATTTAAATGTTCAAATAAACGAGTCAAAAATTCAAGACATAATAAGTTTGCTGCCGCCGATTATTGCGGAAGAATTTAATGTATATAAACTAAAACAATATAAAGTCTATGGTAAAACCATAGGGAATTTTTCCGTAAAAGGAGATATAAAAGAACCTGATATAACGGGGGATGTTTTTATTGATGATATTATTCTGACCCGGCCCATAAAAAATGCCCGCGGAGCTACAGTTAAGCTTAATTTTACGGGCAGATACTTGAATTACGATGTTAATGTTCCGGCAGGTGGTTCGGAACGTGTTTGGGTCAAAGGCGGAGTTGAGTTATATAATGTCAAATATGCAGATATGCGGATTTGGAGTACAAAAAATGTCGATTTATCTTTGGCGGAAGAGAAAGTGCTTCCCGTTCATGAAGTACTTAACTTTATAATAGGCCCTGTGCCGATTATGGATGTTAAAGGAAGCGGCAATATAGATATTATTGTAAAAGGGAATCGTAAAGACCCTCATGTATGGGGAGTTTTAAACTTTTATAACGTTACAACGTATTTCAATGAAATGAAAGATTTGGTTCTTAAAAATGCGGAAGCTGTTCTCAGGTTTGATGACCAAAATGCCTCTTTTATAACAAAAAAAGGATATGTTAACGGAAAACCTTTTGATATCAACGGAACTTGTAATCTTGAGGGGAAATTTGATTTTAATGTAAAGTCATCCGGACAAGAGATTGCCGGTTTGTACAAAGCAATCCGAAATGCAACAATGATTGCGGAAATTAATGAAATTCTGCCAAAACTTGATTATTGCAGCGGCCTTGTTGATATAAACCTAAAAGTATACGGTGCAGTTAAATATATAGAAGATTTGAAATTTAATAAGAATTTCTCCGTCAAAGGAACAATAGCTTTTCTCGGTAATACTTTTTCCATGCAAGGCGTAACACTAAAAAATACAAAAGGAACCCTCTGTCCGGACGGAATTAATGCTCTGGCTGATATAACTTCAGAATTGGGCAGTTCAAAGCTGACAGCTGACGTTTCCGTCAATAATAAAATTGCGGATATAAATGTCAGTATTCCGAAATTTAATCTTAATGATACTCTCCCCCAAAAATTTCAAAACGGACTCGGAAATATTTTATTGTGTGTTAATGCAAAATATAAAGGCAAAGTTAATATTATAGAGTATGATAAAGTTAATTTTGAAGCCAATATTCTAGGCACAACTCCGGAAAACAAATTAAAGCTTTCAAACGGCAAAATAGAATTAAATAATGATAAATTAACCATATCCGGCCTGAAAGGAAATATTGAGGACAGTAGTTTTAATGTTAATTTGACTGCAGATAAAGTGTCTTCCTCCAAAAGAAAAGTAAACGGAAATATTCAGGCAAAATCATTTGACTTATCTCTGATAAACATGTTTGCGGACTACCCTTTTATACCCGAGAATATAAGAAAGCAAATCGATACCGTAAAATTTAATAAAGGCGAAAAAATAAATCTTAACGGCAGAATTAATAACAATAAAATAAATGCTTATACGGACTTAGGCGGTATATCTTTTGTGTACACCCCTCTTAATCTTCCCGTAAAAATTGTAAACGGGAGTTTGATTATGAGAAATAATAATTTGAGACTGAATAAAATTAATTGTTTAGCAGATGAAATGCCTATTTTGGCTGACGGAGAAATTTTTGATATATTTAACAAGCAAAATTTCGACATGTATTTTAATTCAAAACCTCTGCAAGAATTTATAGATAAATATGTTAATAAAAAGCAAGTATATCCTATAAAAATAAAGGGGGATATTGTATACTCACTGAGAGCAAAAGGGAGCAAGGATAACTTTGATATAAAAGCGGATGCTAATATGGCGAAGGATTCAAGTGTATATTATCTCGGAGCTACCGTTGGTGATATAGAGAATGCAATTAATCTGAAATTGGATACAAAAATTCTAAAACAATATAATCTTAAAATAAGAGAATTTTCATATGATAAAATTATATCTTCTCAGAGCGGACGCGAAACAAAATTGAATATGCTTAAAGCAAGAGGTGGAATAGAAGTATATAAAGACGATCTTGCTTTTGATAATTTGTATATAAAGACTGCAAATCCGACAGATGCAAGGATTTTTAACATAATTTTCAGAAAACCTAACATCAAACAAGGACAATTTACCTCTGACTTGAAATTTAACGGCAAATTATCCGACCCGAAACTTACCGGAAATTTCCATATTTTTGAAACAAACATACCGTTTTTAGATACAACAATGAAAAATATTACATTGCTGTTTAAAGATAATGTAATTGAACTTTCTTCCATTGGTGAAATTCTCGGTAATGATATTAAGATAAGCGGTATAATGAAAAATAAGCTGACTCCGCCATATTATATAGAAAAAGCAAGTTTGCAAACAAAACTTTTGGATCTAAACTATATAATTAATAAACTTAAACTTTCCCAGGTTGATAATTATAGGACATTTGAGACTTTTGAAGGATTTGATCTGTCAAGTATAGTAATAAAAAATATAAAACTGGAAGCTGACAGTATTCATCTGCGAAATATAGTGGCAGACAGATTTTCGGCAAATGCATCTTTAAATGAAAAGGGTAACATCGATGTAGACAATTTTAAATTTAACATCGCAAACGGTATTCTTGCCGGCAGATACAAGTATAATCTTTCAAGTAATAAAACCGGTATAAATATAAAAGCAAAAAATATTGACGCCAATGATTTAACAATAGCACTTTTTGATTTGGATAATCAACTCTACGGAGATTTAACCGGAAATATCAATCTCTCATGCGACGGTTCTGATTTTGGGAACTGTATGAAAACTTTGAACGGTAAAGCAGTTTTTGATGTTTCTGACGGCAGAATGCCGAAATTAGGCTCGCTTGAATATCTGCTGAAAGCCGGTAATCTGATAAAGGGAGGAATTACCGGGCTTTCAATAAACAGTATTGTAGATATTATTACTCCGCTTAAAACCGGAGAATTTTCTAATATTCACGGTAATATTTCTATAAAAGACGGAATTGCACATAATATGGAAATTACAAGCTCCGGAAAAGACTTGAATTTATTTATTTCAGGCAATTATAATTTTTCAACGGCTAATGCTGAGATGGAAGTATTGGGACTCTTATCAAAGAAAATTTCAACTTTGTTCGGCCCGATTGGCAATCTATCTTTGAATACTTTATTTAATGCAATTCCGGGAGTTGATTTATCTAAGGATACTGCAATACTTGAAAAAATTAACAAAATTCCGGGAATTGAGCTTTCAAGCAAAGCTTATCGCAAATTTATCGCAGAAATCAAAGGGAATATTAACGGCGAAGACTATGTCACAAGCTTTAAGTGGGTGAATTAAATTTTACAAAAATTAACATAATTCTTTTGAAAATTTGCGTATAAAGAATTTTATCTGTATAATAAGTGTACTAAGTACAATAGAAAAGGGAATATAAATGGCGCTAAATTTTCAAGATTTAATACTTAACCTGTCACGTTTCTGGTCGGATTACGGATGTATTATCCAACAGCCTTATGATATTGAAAAAGGGGCTTCGACAATGAATCCGGCTACTTTTTTAAGAGCATTAGGGCCTGAACCATGGTCTACTGCTATGGTTGAACCTTGCAGACGCCCGACGGATGCAAGATATGGCGAAAACCCGAACCGATTAGGACATTATTTCCAGTATCAGGTTATTTTAAAACCCTCACCGGATAATGCTCAGGAATTATATTTGAAGAGTCTTGAAGCTATGGGGATTGATTTATCCAAGCATGATGTAAGATTTGTTGAGGATAACTGGGAATCTCCGACTCTCGGCGCAGCCGGTGTAGGCTGGGAAGTCTGGCTTGACGGGATGGAAATTACCCAGTTTACGTATTTCCAACAAGTCGGCGGACTTGAGGTTAAGCCGGTTGCTCTTGAAATCACTTACGGGTTAGAGAGAATTGCGATGTATATCCAGAACAAAGAGTCCGTATTTGATATTATGTGGAACAACACCTTAAAATACGGTGATATTTACCTTCAAAACGAAATCGAACAATCTAAATATAATTTTGAATATTCTGATGCTGAAAGATTATTCAGCTTGTTTGACGCGTATCAAAAAGAAGTCGATAATTGTATCAAGGCGGAATTGGTGCTTCCTGCTTATGATTATGTATTAAAATGTTCGCATACTTTTAACCTTCTTGATGCAAGAGGTGTTATAAGCAAAGACGAACGTATTAATTTTATAAACAGAGTAAGGACTATGGCCTCTGCAGTTGCTAATTTGTATGTAGCACAAAGAGAAAAACTCGGCTTCCCTTTGCTTAAGGCAAATATATAGACAGTCAAAACAAAAGAAAGGTTTTAGATGGCGAAATTTAACTTCACAAACGCAGTTTCCCGCGTTTTAGGGAAAATGATTACACGCAAAAATCCGGATGATGCTTTAGCAGGTGCTGCTGAAGGCGGTTTAGAGAAGACTCTCGGAGTCTGGGATTTGATTATTTTAGGAGTCGGTGCAATTATCGGCTCTGGAATTTTTGCGATTGTCGGTATTGCGGCAGCGGGAAGTCCTGACGGGTCAAGCCCGGGGGCTGGGCCTGCTTTAGCGATATCAATGGTGATTGCGGCAATTGCTTGTGTGTTTTCAGCGCTTTGTTATTGTGAATTTGCTACTATGATTCCTGTTGCAGGCGGTGCTTATACGTATACGTTTGCAACTTTAGGTGAGTTTGCGGCCTGGATTGTCGGCTGGATTTTGATGTTAGAGTATGCTATCGGTTTTATTGCGGTAGCTTGTGCATGGACAAACCATTTTATACAGTTTATGCAAGGTTTTTCGGCGTTTCTTCCTGCATGGTTAGTAAATCCTCCGGTCTGGCTTGTAAATGACTGCCGCTCGGCTATTCATTACTGCAATACGCACGGGCTTGATGCTCAAACAGCAATTCCTCATGTTATGGGAATTCCTATATCTTTAAATCTTCCTGCAATAATTATGATTGCGCTTATTACGGCAATTTTAGTCAAGGGAACAAAGGATTCCGCTAAGATGGCAGGACTTATGGTTGCGGTTAAACTCGGTGTTATAGCTTTATTTGTACTTGCGGGATTATTCTATATTAAGCCTGAAAACTGGACGCCATTTGCGCCAAACGGGTTTGAAGGTATTTTTATGGGTGCGTTTATAATTTTCTTTGCATATATCGGTTTTGATGCTCTGGCAACGGCGGCTGAAGAGTGCAAAAATCCTCAAAAAGATTTACCTATAGGAATATTAGGTTCTTTAGTCGTAACAACTGTTGTTTATGTACTTGTTGCGCTTGTTTTAACCGGCATGCAGCCGACAAGCGGGGTTGCTATTCCCGACGGGTTATTTAAGGCTCCTATGGCTTATGCTATGACTGTTGTTCACCAAAACTGGTTTGCCGGGTTAATCTCTATCGGCTCACTTGCCGGCTTAACTTCCGTATTGCTTGTAATGCATATGGCAGCAACAAGAGTTCTTTATGCAATGAGCAGGGATAATTTTTTACCGCATATATTCTTAAAAATACATCCGAAATTCAGTACTCCTCATATTTTAACTATAACAGTAGGTGTTGTCGGTATTTTGGGAACGCTTATTTTGGATTTAAATGTTGCGGCTTCATTGTGTAATTTCGGAACATTTACTTCTTTTATAATAGTTTGTGTTGCGATATTAATTTTAAGAAAAACAGAACCTAATAGGGAAAGACCTTTTAAAGTTCCGTTCTGCCCGTGGCTTCCGATTATGGGAATTGTGTGCTGCGGCGGTTTGATGGTATTTTCTATGGTTGTAGCTAAAGGTGAAGCTGCTGTTTTATCAACAGAATTATTTATAGTCTGGGTAATTATGGGGGCTTTGATATACGGAAGCTACGGTTACAAAAAGAACAGGAAAGCAGAAGAAGCTTTGATTGAAAATAAAGAAACAATAAAGAATGATGAGATTACAGCCGGTATTAAATAATTTATTACAGCGAAAGACTCCGCAGGAATTCATTGAGGACGGAACAAATTCGGGTTTGAAGAAAACTCTCAATGTTTTTGACCTCATAGTGCTCGGAATAGGTGCTGTTGTCGGAACGGGGATTTTTACGATAATCGGAAGTGCTATTGCAGGAACTTCTGAAGGTGCCGGAGCCGGCTCTGCGATTGTAATTTCTATGATTTTGGCGGCTATTGCAAGCGTATTTTCAGCGCTTTCTTATTCTGAAATTGCTGCAATGATACCTGTCGCAGGAAGTGCTTATACTTATACTTACGCTACAATGGGCGAGTTTATGGCGTGGATGGTCGGCTGGATTTTGATGCTTGAATACGCCATCAGTAATATTACGGTTGCAAGCGCCTGGACAGGGTATTTTGTCCAGTTTATGAAAGGGTTTCAGCATATTCTTCCATCATGGATTGTAAATTGTCCTCTATGGCTTAGAAATGATTACAGAACAATTTATGAGATGAGCGGAAAATACGGCTGGAACGTTTATGACAAAATGCCTTTTATTCATCTTCCGCTTGGAATAGATATTCCTGTTGCAATTAATATTCCTGCAATTGCAATTGTTCTTATATTAACAATTTTGCTTATCAAAGGGGTTAAAGAGTCGACAAAAGTTGCCGCAATTATGGTAGGGGTTAATATGTTTATAATCCTTTCTTTTATTGTTGCGGGGGCGTTTTATGTGAAACCAGAAAACTGGACGCCATTTGCGCCAAACGGGTTTGAGGGTGTTTTAACAGGCGCTTTTGTTATATTCTTTGCATATATCGGGTTTGATGCGATTTCAACTGCGGCAGAAGAGACAAAAAATCCGCAGAGAGATTT
>CALUPN010000065.1 GCA_944322625.1 Candidatus Gastranaerophilales bacterium
ATGTATATGACCACTGTGAAGCAATTGATATTGTGCTGCATAAAGGGAGAGTAGGCGAAGTGTATAATATAGGCGGTCATAATGAAAAAACAAACCTTGAAATTACAAAAATTATTCTTAAAGAAATGGGCAAAGATGAAAGCTATATTGATTTTGTAAAAGACCGTCCGGGACATGACAGGCGCTATGCAATAGCTAATGACAAAATTACTTCTGAGCTTGGCTGGAAGCCTTCTGTAACTTTTGAAGAAGGTATAAGAAAAACAATTCACTGGTATTTAGGGGGGAAGGGGTAAATGAAAGTACTTATAACCGGTGCAGAAGGAATGTTAGGCATGGATTTATCTCCCGTATTAGAAGATTACGGGTATGAAGTCCTTGAGTTCGGACATAACAAGCTGGACATATTGAATTCTGAAAAGGTTTTTGAAGTTATAAGATATGAAAAACCTGATATTATATTTCATTGTGCAGCTTATACTAATGTTGACAATGCAGAAGCTGAATATGAAAAAGCTTATGCCGTAAATGTTACAGGAACAGAGAATATTGCTAAGGCTGCAGAAGAAAGCGGGGCTGTTTTAATCTATATTTCAACGGATTATGTATTTGACGGGGAAAAAACAACGCCTTACACTCCTCAGGATGCGGTTAATCCTATAAATAACTATGGGCTTACTAAACTTAAAGGAGAAGAGGCCGTAAAGAAGATTTGTTCAAAATATTATATAATAAGAACAAGCTGGTTATACGGGCATCATGGTAAAAACTTCGTAGAGACAATGTTATCTTTGAAAGATAAAGAAGAAATTAAAGTAGTCGATGACCAGATAGGATGCCCGACCTGGACAGTTGAGCTTGCGGAGGGTATAATAAAAGTGCTGAATAAGCCTTATGGGATTTATCATATATGCGGAAGCGGAAGTGCAAGCCGGTACGAGTTTGCAAAAGAAATCTTTAAGCAAAGAGGAATAAAAGCAAATATTACACCTTGCAAAACAGAAGATTTTCCTTGCACGGCAAAACGTCCTAAATACAGTGTTATGGATAATTCAGGACTTTGTAAAGACTGGCATATAAGTTTGGAAGACTATTTAGCACTAAGAGTAGAGGATTAAAATGAAAGGAATAGTTTTAGCAGGTGGTACGGGAACAAGGCTTTATCCTAATACGATAGCTATTTCAAAACAGCTTCTTCCTATATATGATAAGCCAATGATTTATTATCCGATATCAGTTCTAATGCTTGCAGGCATTAAAGACATATTGATAATAACAACCCCGCAGGACGCTGAAAACTTTAAAAAGCTTCTAAAAGACGGCTCTCAATTCGGGGTAAAATTTTCATATGCGGTGCAGGAAAAGCCGGAAGGGCTTGCGCAGGCTTTTATTATTGCAGAAAATTTTATTGGAAAAGATCCTGTCGCTTTAATTTTAGGTGATAATATTTTCTATGGTCAGAGCTTTTCTTCAATGCTGCATAAAGCGGTACAACGTGCAGAAGAAGGAATTGCAACAATCTTTGGATACAAAGTCAAGGCGCCTGAAAGATTTGGGGTTATTGAATTTGATAACGCCGGAAGAGCTGTCTCTATAGAAGAAAAGCCTGCTAAACCAAAATCAAATTATGCCGTGACAGGTTTGTATTTTTATAATAACAAAGTTATTGAGTATGCTAAAACGCTAAGCCCTTCACCAAGAGGCGAGCTTGAGATTACTGATTTAAACAGAATTTACCTTAATGAAAACAGACTAAATGTGGAATTGTTCGGGCGCGGTTTTGTATGGCTTGATACAGGAACTCATAAATCCCTTTTGCAGGCCGGACAATACGTTCAGACAATTGAGGAAAATCAGGGGGTTAAAATTGCCTGTCTTGAAGAAGTAGCTTATAGAATGGGCTTTTTATCAAAAGAGGATGTACTAAAAGATTTACGGGTGTATAATGAATATTATTCATATGTTAGAGAGTTGGAGTGATGGTAAAGAAAATTAGTATACTAGGTTCAACCGGTTCAATAGGACGCCAGGCGCTGGAAGTTATTGAAGCATTGGGGGATAAATTTGAAATTCTTGCATTAACCGGCGGCAGCAATGTTGATTTATTAAACGAGCAAATAAAAAAATTCAGACCCAAATATGCCTATTCTTCTGACCTTAAAGCAATAAACGGGGCGCAAGCGCTTTCTCTTGAAGAAATTTGTGCTAACAAAGAAAACGATATTATACTTGTTGCCGTATCAGGAAAAATCGGTTTAAAACCTACTATTACAGCAATAAATAACGGTATAGACATAGCTCTAGCAAATAAAGAAACACTCGTTATGGCCGGTGATATCGTAATGCCTCTTGCAAAAAAATCAGGGGTTAATATAATTCCCGTTGACAGCGAGCATTGTGCAATTCACCAGTGCATAAAGGATATTTCGCAAGTTGATAAGCTTATTATAACAGCTTCCGGGGGCCCGTTTTTAAGAAAATCCATTGAAGAAATGAAAAATGCAACAGTTGAACAGGCTCTGGCACATCCGAGATGGCATATGGGGAAAAAGATTACTGTAGACAGTGCAACATTAATGAATAAAGGGCTTGAAGTGATTGAAGCGCATCACCTGTTTGGGATGGACTATAGCAGAATTGACGTCGTTGTTCATCCGCAGAGCATTGTTCATTCTGCAATAGAATATGTTGACGGATCCGTTATTGCTCAGTTGGGACTTCCCAGTATGCATATTCCGATACAGTATGCTATTACATATCCTGAAAGGTTCGAAGGGATTAAATCAAGAAGTTTCAGCTTCTCTGAAATTGCCAGATTAGATTTTGAAAAACCTGATTGGGATAAATTTAAGGCCTTAAAACTTGCTTATAATGCAGGAGAGGCCGGCGGTTCTCTTCCTGTTTGCTTGAATGCGGCTAATGAAGAGGCTGTTTTTGCATTTCTTTGCGGTAAAATTAAACTTTTTGATATTATAAATATCGTTGAAGAAATGATGAATAAGCATAAAACAGTAAAGAATATAGATATTGATGAAGTGTTTGAACTAGATAATGAAATAAGAATAAAGTCACGTGAATTGATTACAAAGATTAGTTTATGAGTATAGAAAAAGTCAGAGAATATTTTAAACAATATAATTTAGAAGATAAAATACTTGAGTTTGAGGTTTCAAGTGCAACGGTTGAGCTGGCTGCAAAAGCTTTAAATGTTGAGCCGGCGAGGATTGCAAAAACTTTGTCTTTTAAAAGCGAAAAGGGCTGTATTTTAATTGTTTGTGCGGGGAATGTCCGTATTAATAACAAAAAATTCAAAGAATGTTTTCATATAAAAGCCAAAATGCTTACTCCGGAAGAGGTCTATGAATATACAGGTCATCATATAGGCGGAGTCTGTCCGTTTGGAATAAGTAATAATGATGTAAAAATATATACCGATATCTCGCTAAAAGCTTATTCAACAACTTTTCCGGCCTGCGGAAGCAGTAATTCCGCAATAGAACTTAGCTGTGAAGATTTATATAAATATTCTTCAAGTATGGGCTGGGTCGATGTTTGCAGCTGAAACTATCTCTAATACGCGCTTAAAATTTTCTATATTTGAATCTGCCGTTAAAGAAATACGCAGTCTTGAACTGCCTTCAGGAACTGTCGGGGGACGAATTGCCGGGATATAAAATCCTTCAGCTTTAAGTTTCTCTGCAATTTTCAGGGTATCCGCATTGGAACCTATAATTATCGGGATAATATGCGTTCCACTATTTTGCAATAGTTCATGCGATTTTGAAGCTAAATCGTTGAGTTTTTGTTTCTGTTTTATTAAATAATCCCTTTTTTCTGTCAATAACCAATTTGACCAGGCTATATTTAACGGAGGAATTGAGGTTGAGAATATAAAAGAACGTGCTTTATTTATTAAGTAGCTGATTACCTCATCACTAGAGACGCAAAAAGCTCCAAAAGAGCCTACAGCTTTACCAAATGTTGCCGTTATTATATCGATATCCTTTCCAAATCCTGCTCCTGCGAGAGTTTCACCGTAAGCACAAAAAGCATGGGCTTCATCTGTCATTAAAAGACAGTTATATTTATTTTTGAGTTCAATAAGCTTGTCTAAATCTGCTACATCTCCATCCATACTAAAAACTGATTCGGTAACAATTAAAGTTCTCTTATATTTTCCTCTTTTAGAAGCTAAAAGCTTTTCAAGAGCATCATAGTCAAAGTGTTTATACCTGTAAAAAGCACCCTCTGAAAGCCGCATTCCATCTATAATACTTGCATGATTTAATTTGTCAGAGAATACCGCATCCCCTCTGCCAATCAAAGCTTGTATCACACCTAAATTACACTGATAACCCGTATTAAAGATTAATGCTCTCTCCTTATTAAAAAGTAGTGCAAGAGTGTTTTCAAGCTCATTATACTCCGGAGAGCTGCCTGTTAAAAGTCTTGCAGAAGCTGTAGACATCAAATAATCGGCATTATTCAAAAATTCCTGCCTTAAACCAGCTTTTGTACTTATTCCAAGATAATCATTTGAAGCAAAATTAATATACTCTTTTCCGTCAATTATAATTCTGCCGTCTGATTTAGCTTCTATGTTAGGAATAGAACGTAATTGCCCCTTATTTTTTAGCGCTTCCAGCTCCTGTTTTATCATTTAATATATCTTTCGCTTTTTCTAACTGTACATCCTTCTTTGTATCAATAAAAAAGTCAAACTCGTTTCCTATTTCAATATCCGGTTTTATACCCAATTTATTTATATCAGTACCATTTGGGGTAAGATATCTTGCGATTGTTATATTTACCCCGGTTTCATTCGGAAGCGGCACAACTTTTTGCACAAGCCCTTTTCCGAAAGTCTTTCTGCCTACAAGCGTAGCCTTATGATAATCTTTTAAAGCTCCTGACAGTATTTCGCTTGCACTTGCACTTGCACCGTTAACCAGAACTACGACAGGTTTTTGCATCGGGAAATGTTCATCCTGAGCTTTAATTGATTTTTTATAGCCGTTTCTGTAAATAATATCAACAATTGTGCCGTTATTAATAAACATATCAGCAATAAATACTGCATTATCAAGAAGCCCTCCGGTGTTTCCTCTTAAATCAAGAATCAGAGAATCTGTATTTTTAGTGTTCTCTAAAGCTTCAAGAAACTCATTAGGAGTTGTTCCGCTCATAAAACTAAGTATTTGAATATAGCCAATATGGTTATCAACAACAGAACTTTTTACTGTTTTTATCTTTATTTCTTTGCGTTTAATTGTTTTAGTAATCTTTTTTCCGTTTCTTAAAACAGTAATCTCTACAACACTGTTTTCCGGGCCTCTTACAAGAGAAGCGACTTCTGAAACATTCATTCCGCTTATATCTTTGCCGTTTACGGCTGTAATTATATCTCCTTGCTTGAGCTGGGCAAAATCGGCAGGCGTAGACGGCATAACATTAAATATCTCTATTTTCCCTGAATTTGAATATATATTTACGCCGATACCGTAGATTTTTGAAGTAATTGAAGTTGTTAAATCTTCAAAATCCTTTTTTGGCATAAAGCGTGTATAAGGCTCATTTAAGCTTACAATCATTGTATCTATTGCAACACGAGCATCCTCGTCAGTTTTAATTTTACCTTCATAACGCTCTTTCCACCTTGCCCAATCTTGATGGTTAAGACTTGGTTCATAATATTCTTTGCTTATAATCTTCCAGGTTTTATCGAAAAGCTTTTGCGGCGGAATTTCTTCCGAATTTACAATAGCCTGTCTTGAATAAAAAGCGTTGGTTCTGGTAAAAGCAGACAAAAAAACTTTATTAAAAATTACCAGAATCAAAACGGACAATAAAAATATAAATAACTGTTTTTTCTTCATACCTCAATTTAACATCAAGGACAATCTATTATCAATATACAAAAGGTAAGAGACTATGCCTATTATAATTTATTTGTTAATTATTAAACCGGCAATAAATTATTTTGTAATCCAGATAAGATTAAGTCGCTAATTCTTAAATCCAGGCGAAGATATGGGTAAATTTTTATATCCTTCATTTGCATAAACAGTCTTTTTTATGTATTTGTTAGTATAATTTCCTTTTTCAAGAAGCTGTTTAAGGATATTTTCTCTTGTAACCAGTGCTGAATCAAGATTATTAGATTCCGGAAAACGTTTCAATATCTCATTCCAAACAACAGCCTCCATTGTCCAGGCATAAGTTTCTTCATTAAGAGAATTGTATTCATCCTGATGAATAGCCTCGTGAGCTAAAAGTGCAGCAAGCGCTCCGGGAGGTGCATATTCATGTTTTGGGTTAATATATACATACAATTTTCCCCGTTTTTTCCAGCCGATAGCGTCAAATGAAGAGTAGGATGGGTTTATTTCAGATAAATCTTTAAACATAACTTTAACCGGATATTGTGTAACGTTATAGCCTAAAAGCGCTTTTCTGGAAAACTCTCCGGAAGTGTCTTTAAGCATGTCTAAAGCAACATGGAAAATTTGCTCCTTAGAAATATCCTTATATTCGTCAGATATACTATCTATATATTCTTGTGTATACTTAGGCGGCAATTTTACGTTAGAGGGCACCGGTTCATATTTAGCAGCGTATACAGGAGATGCTACTATTGCTAATATTGCTATAAATAAACCCAATATTTTTTTCATACAACTATCCCTTTCATCTATATTTAATTATATACTTTTATGTATTATAAAGTCAAAATATCCTTGCATTAACCCTAAAACCTTGCTATAATAGCGTTTATGAGGGATTATGAACCATATTTTACTGAAGACGGGTCTATAGGCCTTTATTCATACGCAGATAAGGATGTTTTTCATTCTAAATATGGCGCATTAACTGAGGCTTGGGAAAAATTCGTTATACCTTCACAACTTACCGGTAAAGAAGAAAACTTAAGAGTGTTGGATGTATGTTACGGAATCGGATATAATACAAAAGCTCTTATGAGTTTTTTTATAAATAAAAATATAAAAAAATTAAAAAGGAAAAATTTTTTAATAAAAATTTTTGAGAAATTATTCATAAAACCATATAATATCGTATCGATACATGCTAATAACATTATTTCAAAAAAAAGAAAGTTATTATTACCTATCTTTTCGATAGATGATAATAACTTAAACTCTTTTCTACCTCATATTAAAATTGACTGCTTAGAAATTAATAAAGAAATTGTGGAATTATCGCCGCTGTTTAGGACAGTGAAAACTCCTTACGAAATATATTCTGATATAGTTCCGCGAATTTTTGATTGCTTTGATAGTTATTATAAATTAAGAGAACTGTTTGCCGATGTATATTCAAGATTTGCTCCTAAGAACAGAAAAGAAATTCGAGATTTGCTTGAAATAAAATTTAAACATATGCATATAGATACCGAATATAAAATTAACGAACTTGTTAACTATATTCTAATCGAGAAACTTGCCGAGATATTCGGAGATGAATATCCGGATGCAAATATCAAAAAAATTGTTACAGGAAAGAAATTCCGCAGGTTTTTTGATAAATCTCTGTTCAAATATTCAAGATTTAATCGATTTTGGGGTTATAAACTATCCCCCTTAAGTTTTTTATCAGCCTTTTTACATAATATATATTATCTTCATTTATCGAGACGATATAAAAGGGCTGATTTTAAGACTGCTCAGAGCCTTTTTGAGCTATGTTTTTATATAGATGATGCAAGAAAGACAATTTTAAATTTGGAAGGCCAATATGACTGCATATTTCTGGACGCATTTACTTATACTAAAGCTCCGCAACTATGGTCAACCGAGTTTGTGGCAGAATTATACAGGCGCTTAAGCCCGAATGGCGTGCTTTTAACTTATTCTAATTCTGTTTTAATAAGAAATACACTTCTTGAAAACGGTTTTTTTGTAGGAAAAATATACAATAAAAAGAATGATAAGTTTGTCGGCACAATCGCATCAAAAGATAAATCAAAAATAGAGCACCCTCTGGATAACTATGAGCTGGGATTATGTGCAACAAAAGCCGGCATACCATATCACGATCCGAATTTATCGTTTGAAAGCAAAGACATCTTAGCGCTTAGGGAGTATGAATACAGACACAGCAGCCTTATGAGCTCATCTAAATATATTAAAATAAGGAACATGAAGGATGAAGAAATATGATATCATAATTGCAGGCGGCGGAACAGCCGGCTGTGCCTGCGCCTATATAGCCGGTAAACTCGGGCTTAAAGTCCTTTTAATTGAAAAAAATACATTTTTAGGCGGTTCAATAACATCTTCGCTCGTAATTCCTGCTATGAAAACTTCTGATAACGCTATAAATACAGAGTTTTTTGACAGATTATATTCGGAGCTTGAATTATTAGACGGTGCAATAACTTATTGTGACAGGAATAAAGGCTGGTTCAATCCTGAATTAACCAAAATTGCGCTGGATAAATTAATGCAGGAAGCAAATGTTGAGGTTATATTTGAGTCATCTTTAGATAGAATAGAAGAAAATTTATTGTCATATACCGTAACGATAGGAGGCGATAAAAACGTGCAAAAAAGCGGAATGTTATTAGCCCCTATCGAAACGAAATATCTTGTAGATGCGACAGGTGATGCAAAAATTTGTGAAAAATTAAATTGTGAATTTTTAGAAAAAAAATCCCAGCCGGTGAATTTAAGATTTATAATGTCGGGGGTAAATGTTGAAGAGTTTTCTAATTGGATAATGAATTTGGATAAGGATAGAAACGTTACTTCAAGTTGTACTATAGGTGGTCGAACCTATATGTCTACGGCCTATACATGGGATGAGGGTGCAAATTGGGCTTTAAGACCTGTATTTAAGAAGGCTATAGCTGATGGGGTGATTACGGAAGCTGATTCTAACTATTTTCAGCTATTTTCAGTGGCCGGAACTGCTGACTCTATTGCATTTAACTGCCCAAGACTTGTTAATAGTACTGAAAACCCCTACATAGAAGGCAGAGAGAGTATATTTAGACTCTCAAAATTCTGTAAATCATACCTTCCGGGATTCAAAAATGCCCATATCTCTTCTATAGCAAACTCTTTAGGTGTAAGAGTTTCAAACAGAGTTAAAGGGAAATATGTATACACAGCAGAGGATTTACGCAGCGGGAGACGGTTTGACAGCCCTGTAGTTGTATCAAATTACCCGATAGACGTGCATTCTAGTAAAAAAGACGGCTCTACATTAGAAAAAGTTTATCAGGAATATCAGCTTCCAATAGAATCTTTGATGGTAAAAGACAACCTATTTGTCATAGGCCGCTGTATTTCAGCTGATTTTGAAGCGCAGGCTGCACTAAGAATTATACCTTCCTGTTTTTCTATGGGAGAAGGTCTAGCCAGATATTTGGCTGTTTTTAGAGAGTGAAGTGTGAAGGGTGCAGGGAACATTTTAGTGGCTTGTGACTAATTTGATAAAACCAAGAAGATCCTGCGAAGCTTTTCCCTACAAAGAAGAGCGGATTTACTAGAGTTTAATCTCCGAATACAATAAATGGAATATTATGCTCTAGTGCATATCGTTGTAGGAATGCCGTTCTGCTCTTTTGGGCCAAGAAATCAAGCGGATTACGGGTATTCTCATTTTGACTTTATTGTTCCCATTCTATTTTATAACCATTTATTTCTTTTAGATTTCTTATATCTGTAATATTGGAGCCGTCAAAAGTAAACTTGCCGCCGACTTCTGTTAGTTTGGGTAAAGCTGTAGCGTTTGAGTTTTCAAAAATTGCATCACCTCTTATTATAGAAACATTAGAAAGCAAGTCATTTTCTTTTATTCCTAAATCGTTGATTGTGTACTCTCCGATGGTCGGATTGTAATGAGATATTGCATAAGTTCTGTCGGGCAAGACTTCTACTGTTATCCCCATTTGCTCAAGTATATATTTATAATCACCTCGCTTTGCAGCTTCATTAAAGCTTTTTTTCTGTTCATCAAATTTAGGTTTTGCATTTAATGCATCATCAAGATAACCGGGCCCAGTTTTTAAATTATGTCTGTCAAGAAAATCCTTTACAACAGTAATATATGGAATTGGTCTTGTACCATTTTGCTGACGTTTTTGGATTTCATAAACTCGACCCGGAGCGTCTTCTCGTAC
>CALUPN010000066.1 GCA_944322625.1 Candidatus Gastranaerophilales bacterium
AGACGAGATTTGACTGTGACTGGAGTTCAGACGTGAGCTCTGAAGCTCTGTGAGCGTGGAGCAAATCCAAGACAAGGCCGGGATGGGTGCCGGCCCGCAAGGGAAAAACTGTATAGTAGACTTCAGTCTGCCGCAATAAAATACTTTCTCCTCAACTTCTAAACTTTTCAATATCAATCAGCACCCACCCCAGCCCTCCCTCATAAGGGAGGGAGCTTAGCGTACGCTAAACGTGCAACACCCCTTCCCTTGAGGGAAGGTTGGGATGGGTGCCGGCCCGTAAGGGAAAACTAATAATATGAAGTTTATTTCAAAAAATTATCTTTTATAAATCATTTTTCGTGTCCTTTTCTTTCTCTTTTATTGCGAATAAAAAGAGAAAGAAAAGAGACCAAAAGAAAGAGAAAATACGCAATTGTTTTCTACGCCCTTGCGGGCGTGGGATTGAATGGCTGTTGCGGGTGAACCCGCACTCTTTCGCTCACTATCGTTATGCTTATGCATAACACGTTCGCGGCGCGAAACTTGTTTGCTGTATTGCAGACTTTAGTCTACCGCAATAAAATAATTTTCTCCTAAACTTCTAAACATCAATAAGCACCCACCCCACCCCTCCCTCAAAAGGGAGGGGGCAGGCACCAAGCTTGCAGCACTCATTCCCTTGAGTCAAGGCTGGGATGGGTGCTAGCCCGCAAGGGTAAATCTACAATAAAAAAACCGGAGTTTAAGCTCCGGTTTTTGTCTAACAAATTTAAATTCTAAGCGCGTTTGCTGCCTGAAATTGCAAGCTGATGTCTGCCTTTTGCACGGCGTCTGTTCAATACTTCCTGACCGCCGGGAGTTGCCATTCTTGCTCTGAAACCGCTTACGTGTTGTCTTTTGATTTTTGTTCCTTCTAATGTACGTCTCATTTCTCTATTTCCTTTTCAGCTAATTTTACTTAATAATAGTTCTATAAAACCATGAACATGCAATTCAGTCAATTGCATGTGTTAAGTTTAGTTAAGCAATAAATATCAAGGCATTCCGGTATAAATTTTTGCTTCAACATTTTTGTGCGGTAAAACCATCTCTTCCATTGACCTGAAAAGCTGTGCTTTAGTATCAGCTTCAACGAACCTTCCGCCGGTTACATCCGCAGTACATTGAAGCTGGGCAAGGTCGTCTTTGTCATGTACATTAAAAGCTATGACATCAATTTTTATGTCCCGCCTTGTTTTAACAAGTTCTATAGAATAATCGCAAGGGCTCTCGTCGCAATTTTCTCCGCCGTCTGTCAGCAAAATAATATGCTTAATTCCGCCAAATCCGTCCAAATCCTTATTAACAGCCTGCTTAAGTGAATATGTAATCGGTGTCATACCGCGCGGGCGCAGGCGGGACATGCCGGAAAGGATTGAATTAGAATTTGCAAACCCTAAAGGCACGATTAATTCCGAACTCCGGCAGGCGTTGTATGCAAGCAGATTACAGGTGTGGCCGTAAACTCTCATCCCGATTTTAGTATCAGGGGAAATCTCCGGCAAAATGCGGGTCATTAATTCCCTTACTAAATTTGCTTTTGTTTTATGCTCCAAATATTCACCCATACTGTTTGAATAATCAACGACAAACAGAAGCTTATCTCCGCTTTTTTTGTAATCATAATTTTCAGGAGTATAAACCTCATAAGCAAAAACCGGAATTGCAAGAAGTAATATAAAAAACAAGATTTTTTGCATAATAAAGGTTAACCTTAATTTTAGAATAATTACATTCCCCAATTTGGTTACCCTATACTCCTTACAGTTCGGCCTGTTTCATTATATAATAATGAGAGCCAGCTCACAATTAAGGCTGACTCTCGGCTTGTTCTTTTGTATCTGAGGGATGGCTCTAGTCCACCTGCGCCTCATTGACTAAGGATACACTAATATTATATATGTTTTCATATATCTGTCAATTGAGGCACTACTGTCCGAGATAATTTTATAAACAACCATCGTATACTATTACATATTTGCATTTGCGAAATATTACAAAATGTTTGGATATAAAATGACCCCTCACCAGAATTTCTAAGTTTCGCCTTGAGGCTCAACTTGAAATTCTTCCCTCTCCCGCAAGGGGCGAGGGGACCGCCACGCCCAGCGTATAGATTACCCTCCCCTTGTGGGAGGGTCGAAATCTTTGATTTCGGGGAGGGGTCAATACAGTTCATGGAATTATATTTTTAATATCTGGGCCTCCATTTGACGTCAAATCATGCTTGCAATATGATTTTTGTATTATGGAATATGATTTTAAGCAAGCCGAAAAATTCTTAGAAAAACAGTTTGAAGGGGTAAATGAAATCAGAGACTTTAACCAGAGAAAAGTCCTGAAAGCATTTTATGATAACAAAGTTGCTCCGGAGCATTTTTATACGGTATCAGGCTACGGCCATGATGATTTGGGGCGAGAAGTTTTAGACAAAGTTTTTGCGCAGGTTTTCTGTGCGGAAAAAGCATTAGTCAGAATTCATTTTGCATCAGGTACGCATACTCTTGCCTGTGCGTTATTTGGAAATTTAAAGTATGGGGATAAACTCTTATCTGCAGCGGGTGAGCCGTATGATACCATGCAGGAAGTAATAGGTACTGCAGGAGATGAGGAAACCAAACGCGCATCACTTACCGGAAACGGCGTCTTATATGATGAAGTTCCGCTCAAAAACGGAATGGAAATAGATTTTGAAAAACTGGAAAAAATGGTTGATGAAACCGTAACAATGGTTCTAATCCAGCGCTCTAAAGGGTATTCGACAAGAAAATCGCTATCAATCGAAACTATTGAAAAAATCTGTAAGATTGTAAAATCTAAAAATCCTAATTGCATTTGTTTTGTAGATAATTGTTACGGAGAATTCACCTGTACAAAAGAACCGCTTGAAGCCGGAGCAGACCTAATTGCAGGCTCTCTAATCAAAAACCCGGGCGGAGGAATAGTAGAAGCCGGAGGTTATATTGCAGGAAAAGAACTTCTTGTAGAGCGTTCGGCCAACCGTCTTACGGCGCCGGGAATAGGCTCCGAAGGCGGTGCTATGTTTAATCAGCACAGATTAATCTTTCAGGGGCTTTTTATGGCGCCGTCAATCGTTTCAGAAGCAGTTAAAGGGGCAATTCTGGCGGCAAAAGTCTTTGAAGATATCGGATTTAACTCTGCCCCAAGGTATGATGAAAAACGAACGGATATTATTCAAAATATTATTTTCGGTAACCCCGAACATCTTGAACAGTTTTGCAGAACAATTCAATCCTTATCGCCTGTTAACGGCTATGTAACCCCGATTCCGGAATACATTCCGGGCTATGAAGATAAAGTAATTATGGCAGGCGGAACGTTTATTGAAGGTTCAACAATCGAACTTTCAGCAGACGGGCCTATGAGAGAACCTTATGTTGCATATATGCAGGGCGGGTTGAATTATGCGCATGTAAAAATTTGTCTGGAAGAAATCGTTAAAAAATTATAATCAGTTTTTTACCCCCCCCTTTACAAAAAAAAATCATCATGTAGAATAGAAAATGTAGCCGAGGGGTAAATAAATAGTATTTACGCATTTGGTTATAGATTGACAAAAGAATATGGGGGTTTAGCTCAGCTGGTAGAGCACCTGCTTTGCACGCAGGGGGTCAGGAGTTCGAATCTCCTAACCTCCACCATTTAAAACAAATAGAACTATTAAAATCAGAGCCTTCGGGCTCTTTTTTAGTGTTTGAAATATCGTCAGGGTATGAAGAAATTATGTTTTGTTTGAATTCAGCCGGTCCAATTTCTGCAATTCCTTGTTTTGCAAGCTTAATTAGTTTTTCAATTGTTGCGAAGGGTTCACGAAAAATAACTTTAACCTTTTTGTTTTTTACCATTGCCGATAAATAAACTTCTCTAATGATTTGAGCTACTTCTTCCGCTTTTAGTTCGGTGGCCGGTAAGCTTGCTCTATGGCATAAATCAAGGATTTTCAGCCCTGTATCTAAATAATTTGTATTAGCATTATTATGTTTTTGCAGCTCTGTAGACAATCGGCTCAATTTTACCTCATATTCATTCTTCAAATTAACCCATAAATCGTATTCTAAGACATTATTTAACTGGTCAAGGTACATTTTCTTCAAAATCTCTTTGCACTCTTCAATTTCAGAATTTATGCGTGATGTTTCTTCCTTGTGAAATATTTGCTCATCTCCCAAACAAATTTGTAAAGAAAGCTTTATTAACTCATATATATCTTCATTCAAGCCAATTCTTTTGAGGTGCATTCTAAAAGATTGAGTAAGCTCTTTTTCTGAAAGATATACCGTATTCGGACAGCTTCTGTCATAGTGGGAACATCTGTAATAAATATTATTTTTCTTCTGTCTTTCTCCGCAGAAAGAATATCCGCAAACCCCGCATTTTAAGATTCCGGGATAGAGAAAATCAAAGTTTTTCCGAACCTTTGATTTATCCACTTTAAGAAAAGCAAGCTGTGCTTTATCAAATATTTCACGATTAATAATTGACGGGTGTTTTCCCTGATATACTACACCATTGCAATTCATTTGACCTACATAAATAACATTTTTCAGCATACCTTCAAGCACGCATTGAGTAATTTTCGGTCTTTCTGCTTTGTAGTAGTAACCTTCTGTAAAAAGCTGTTCACAAAGTTTTCTAAGTGAATATTTGCCGGTAGCAAAGAGTTCAAAGGCTCTTCTTACAAACAATACTCTTGATTTATCAATAATCAAATTCTTTTTAGAGCCTCTTAAATATCCGTAAGGCGGTTGAAATGGCCAGTAACCCTGCTCAACGGCTTCTTTTAAACCCTTTGAAATCTCTTCGGAGAGGTTATCAATGTAGTTTTTCGCCATTAAGACCTTAATTCCGTGAATAAATTTATCGTGAGATTTAGAATTTTTACTGATAACTGTTCCTTCTTTTACCAAATGCACCTCTAAATCATAATCTTCAAGGGTAACATAGTCTTTAAAGTTACGGTAAAGGCGGTCTGTTTTTTCTACAAGAACAGTTTTGATAGTCGGATTAGCTTTAAGGAAAGCTAACATCTGGTTGTAATTAGTTCTTCCAGCCTTTTTAGCCGTTTCGGCATCAGAATACTCTTTAACTATCTGAAAACCGTTTTTAAGAGCGTATTCTTTTAGCAGTTTTAATTGAGCCGGAATAGAAAACCCTTCACGTTCCTGCTCTCTGCTTGATACTCTTGCATAAATAACAACTTCTTTGTGTTCCATAATCTGAATCTCCTGGAAAATCTGAATACTATTTTAATTTTTTACAATTTTTCAGAAGTTGTAAAGTGTCGTCTTTCCTCTTGTACTCCTGCAAAATCTCTAAAGACTTGTCAGTCGATCCGTCATCCACACAAATTATCTCAAAATCCTGAAAAGTATACTGATATGTTGAGAGGTGGTTATGTCAACATTAAGTATGTAAGTTGGTAAGAGAATAAAAGAACTTAGAGAAGCAAGGAAAATGAAACAAGTTGAACTTGCAGAATTAATAGACATGGAAGCTACAAATTTGAGTAAACTTGAAAAAGGCGTACATCTTCCTAAAGAAGAGAATTTAAATAAGATTACAAATGCACTCAATGTTGATATTAAAGATTTGTTCGACTTTGGACATTTGAAAACCAAAGAAGAACTTGTGCGTGATATTAATAGTATTTTTGAGCAATCTTCATTAGAAGAAATGCAGTTTTTTCATAAGATTTTGATGGCTTATAAAGAATTAAAGTAAATTTAGCCAAGCTTTAAGCTTAAACCGGAATTAGGTTTTAAAAATGGTATGCCGGAATTTGCGGAGAATAACAATCTATAATCCCTTATAACATATAGCATGCACTGAAGTGTTATTCTATCAAAATAAGTTTTCATAAGTGCTGCTCTGGACTCTTGTCTTTCATTAACAGATTGTTTAGCTCTATAAACTGTTACAGGTTTATTTTCTTCAATTGCCCGAACTAAAATAGCCCTAATATAGTATCGGTTAAAATCAGAGAAAGCAACCATTTCACGAATATTTGAAGGAATTTTCTTACCATTTTTGTTCTTGTCTTTGAAAAAATTCGAAATAAGATTCCTCATCAAACTTTCTACATCTCCCCTTTCAAAAGCATTCCTAAGTATTCTTTTATAAGCACATACAAAATCCGGCTTTATGGATTTAGGAATATAAAACAAACCTTTTTCATTAGGAAGAGTAGTTAATCGATTGAGCTTATTGGCTTCATTTGCCTTATTTAAATCTCGCTCTAATTCCGCAATCATAATCAAGCGTGTTGTATTATCTAGGTTTGGGAAATAGTACATAAAGAATCCTTTATTAAAATTTAAGGAAACAAACCAACACTTGTAAAATTTTTATTTATAGTACATAATATATATAGGGTCATTATTACCGAATTCCTTGGATTATTCCAAGGTCCTTAGATTTAAGGGTTATGTAGGTATAATGACCTTATATTTTGGCAGATTTCTTATTGGATTTAAATAACCACAAATTAAGATTTTTATATCCTTCACGCCCTGTATTAAATATTAAATCTTTTCTTCTAATTTTTTGGGCTAAATAATCTGCAAATGCGATTTTATGTATACTTGCATTCGGTATAAGATGTCTTTTATTATAATGAAAACCAATTGCACCCATTAATAAATCAGAAAATTGAATTAATTCATAAGTACAAGAGTTAACAAATTCAATTGTCTTGACATCAATTCCTTTATCTGTCTGTATAATTCCTAACCAATTAGGTTTATGAGTATCTTTCTGTAAAAAAACTTTTAGAACTTCTAGTCTAGTTGGCTCTCTATTATTCCTTCTATCAAGATAAATATAATAAGGAGTTCCTTTTTGAGAATTTTGTCTTAAAAGCTGGTAGTAGAACTTGTAAAATCCTAGTTCTGAATCCTTGTTTTCATTTGCTTTTAAATCAACATCTTTTCTATCAATAATTATGCAATTAAACTGTAAGTTGTACTTAAAAAATATATCTATGAATTGGCAATATTGCGGTAATGTCTTTTTTGAGAGGTTTTTCCAATTAAATTTTGTAGCTTCACTCCAATTATTTTCCAGTTTAAATCTCTTACATTCGTCTACAACTCGTTTATATGTTTCTTCATCTACCCATATACCACCAATAAGCATATACCTGGCTTTATCTGTATTACTTTCATCAGCAAAAATAAAATGTTTCAAAACCTTTAACCTCTGTAATCTATTATACAATAAAGTTTTATTCAATTAGCATGACGTCTAAATAATTAAGATTTCTTTAATAGTTTGAATTATCATTTATATAAAGGATTGAATTTTGGGAAAAGCATAGTATTATTCAAATATATAGTTCGTTAAAAACTATCACAATTTTTAAGGGGATTATTTGTAAAGAATTATTACATTCTTGAACAAATAAAAATCATGCTATAACATGCATGAAGAGCTGGTTTAGCAGCGTAGCAAGAGAGAAATCTCAAGCCTATCAACAGATAGGGGATAAATAGGAGGTAAAAATGCAAGACATCAGATTCATAAAAGAAGATGATGATGGGATTATGTACCTGATTACCAATTGGAGAATAGTAAAAGGCAAAAAAGTCTATTCTTCTGGTAAATGTTGGAAGTTCCCGCTCAAAAAGAAACGTGCTATATAGCTAGCACGTAAAAATCCTTCATTTGGGGGCGTTGCCCCCATTCCCTTTTAATATTTTTACATAAAAGCATGCCAATGACAACTTTGTCATGAATCTTCATGAAGTTATGTAAACAATAGATAAGGGATGTGGTAACGAAGTAAAGACGAGCTTTGTTATTGGTGTAAAATCGTCAAAGGAGATTTGTAAAATGACAAATCAGCATGTAACGCCACATCCGGACGGTGGGTGGCAAGTAAAAGCAGCCGGAGCATCAAGGGCAACAGTTCGAACAGATACTCAGCAACAAGCCTATGACATTGGTCGAAAGATAGCTATTAATCAAGGTTCTGAACTATTTGTTCACAATATGCAAGGACAAATTAGGCAAAGGAACTCTTATGGGAAGGATCCTTTGCCTCCACGAGGATAATACTAAAAGTCGGACTGTTGTCCGACTTTTGTTTTAAATCTTACTTGAATTAAGATTAATAAATATTGAGTTAAGCTTATCTGCTAATTGGTGTAAATTTGCCAAAGTGGGGATTATATTATAAAGTTCATAGCATTCTCTTTTATTAGAAGTGTAGTAATATAGAAATTTAATTTGTTTTAAATTATTTTAATCGAGAAAATAAGAATGCTATAACCTTGTAGTATGTTGGAAAATATTTCTGTAAAAAATCAAAAAATTTTATTTCAGTTCTTATAATAATGCAACTGATTAAAAAAATTCCTAGTAATAAGTAAAAACAATGAACCTGGTCAAAATGTTGTTCATAATGAAACTGAATCACTCCAAATATAGAAGTAATTATTATACCTAACCATATTGACTTATTTAATTTTGAGGTTTCTTGATTTGCAATTAATTGCTTTGTTTCATTTAAAAATTTTAACATTTTATATAATTCAGGTTTTGGATGTATTGCTTCATGATCTATAAAATTTCTACCCTGTTCTTTTACCAATGAATCAATAATTTTTTCATAAAAAACACTAGCCGTTGAATACTGTTTTTGTTTATATGCAATCCTTGAAATCCAGTCATATGCATAGATTTCCTTTAAGTTTTTTAAATCATCTTGTTTCAATACATTAATTGCTATATTTATAAAATTTAAAGCTTTTTGATGCTCTCCCAAGAAATAATGCAATTTGCCTAAAGCTAGGTATGTATCGAAGTTTGCTTCTAAGGATAGTATTTGTTTTATAGCAATCTCTAATGTTTTTTTGTATTTACCTTGAACACAGTGTTTAGGCTGAGAATAATATATAGCTTGATAATAACCTACAATAATCTGAACATTATTAGGAGCGTAGGGTAATGTTTTTTTATAATATCTTATGGCATCTTTATATAATTCATTCTTATAATGTACATAGGCCAAATTATTATAGAAACGTAATCGTAAATGTTTATTAAATTCTTGTAATGTTTTATTTATGTGTTTTACCAATTCTTTTGCATCTTCTTGTGATATATTAATAAAATAATGTCGTCTTAAAATTTGAATTAGTAAATAATAATATCTTTTAAAAATATAATAGGTATCTTCAAGAGAAACTAAAATATCTTTAGCATTTTTGTAATCACCTATGTTACAATAACTAATAGCCGTAAGTATTGTAATTCCTACTACATAGTTAAAATATTTAAAACACATCTCATCGTAATTACTTGAATTTGAGAATTGGGCAAATAATTGTATAATATTCAAATATTTTTGCTTATCATATAAATCATAAAAATCAGAACAGAAATCTTGAAACTTAACAGGTTTTATAGGCAATTTTATACTTTTTTGAATTCTGGGCATTAAATTCTTCCACAGTAGTTTTTCTTCCAACGTCAGCAAAATTATATTTCAAATAATAGGTTTCAATATTATTATCATCTGGATAAAAAGATTTAAAAATCTTTCTATCAGGTTCATATATAATCATTTCGTACCTTCTCATTCGTTGCACACGCATTCATTATAACATAAATTTCCAATTTTCAATATGGCAAATTAAATTATTATGTAATCAACCGTTTTCAATTTTTACGATAAAATGTGAAATTTTATAAAAGAATGTTAATTAAATAACATAAGTTTAAGCACAAATAAAAATCTCTAAAATTCTGCTTAATATAATTTTAAATATTTTTAGGTGGGGTATGTGAAGCGCAATGGTCGACTATGCAACGCTTTGGCAATTTGCCAGTTTCAAGCTGTATGTCAAGCTCCACCATTTCAAACAAATAGAACTATTAAAATCAGAGCCTTCGGGCTCTTTTTTAGTGTTTGAAATATCGTCAGGGTGTACTTTTTTGTCCAGATTGATTTGTACGGATAGATAGATTATTTTGGTAAAGTTGGCTTTGTGTGGGAGTTTCCG
>CALUPN010000067.1 GCA_944322625.1 Candidatus Gastranaerophilales bacterium
AATGACGGCCGCGTTGTTTCTAATTTTATCTGTCAGGCGCTTAGGGGTGAAGATTTGACTATTTATGGCGATGGTTCTCAAACCCGCTCATTCTGCTATGTAGATGATTTAATAGAGGTGATTGTCCGTATGATGGCAAGCGAAGATGATTTCTTAGGACCAGTTAATACAGGTAACCCCGGAGAGTTTACGATTAAAGAACTCGCAGAACTCGTAAGAGAAAAGGTTAACAAGAATCTTAAAATCGTATATAAACCCCTTCCGTCCGATGACCCAACCCAAAGACGGCCTGATATAACACTTGCCAAAACAAAACTGGGCTGGGAGCCAAAAATAAAATTGGCAGAAGGTTTAGACAAAACTATAGAATATTTTGATAAGAAATTAAAAGGAGTAATATAGATGAAAGTATGTGTAATTGGAACCGGATATGTCGGTTTAGTAGTTGGAACATGTTTGGCGGAAATGGGAAATGACGTTATTTGTGTCGACAATAACGAAGAAAAGCTTAAGCAGTTGAGAAACGGCATTGTACCGATTTATGAGCCGGGGCTGGAAGAGTTAATTAAGGTAAATGTTGCAGAAAATCGTTTAACTTTCACTAGCAATCTTGCTGATGCGGTCCAAAAATCACTCGTATGTTTTATTGCGGTAGGAACTCCGCAGGGAGAAGACGGCTCGGCTGATTTGAAATACGTTTATCAGGTGGCAGAAAGTATCGGTAAAGCCTTAAACGGATACAAAGTCATTATCGACAAATCCACCGTTCCTGTCGGCACAGCAGAAGAGGTTACAAAGATTATCAAATCAAATTCTGATTACCCCTTTGATGTTGTCTCAAACCCTGAATTTCTGAAACAGGGCGCTGCTGTTGATGATTTCTTAAAACCAGATAGAGTCGTAATCGGCTCTAATTCACAAAAAGCAACCGAGATTATGCAAGAATTGTATGCTCCATTCTTAAGAACCGGAAACCCTGTTATTGTAATGGACGTTAAGTCAGCAGAGATGACTAAATACGCGGCTAATTCATTCTTGGCAGTAAAAATTTCTTATGCTAACGAGATAGCAAATATTTGCGAAAAAGTCGGCGCTAATGCAGAAATGGTAAGAATCGGTATGTGTTCGGACAAGCGTATCGGCTCTCAATTCCTTTTCCCGGGCTTGGGTTACGGCGGAAGCTGCTTCCCGAAAGACGTTAAAGCGCTTATTAAGACCGCAAGCGATAACGGGTGCGACTACAAGCTTCTTAAATCGGCAGATGATATTAATAAAGAGCAAAGACAAATCTTTATCAGCAAAATCATTAAACGGTTTGGAGAGAACTTGAGCGGCAAAACTTTTGCAGTATGGGGTCTGGCATTTAAGCCAAAAACAAACGACATGAGAGAAGCTCCCGCCATTACTATAATTAATGCACTCTTAGAGCGCGGAGCGAAGGTGCAGGCGTATGACCCGAAAGCAATGGAGAGCGCTAAATTCTACTTTGCCGATAAAATAACTTACGCAAATTCAGCCTATGACGCACTCTATAACGCTGATTGTCTGCTTCTTTTGACAGAATGGAACGAATTCAGACGTCCGGATTTTGACAAAATAAAAGCGCTTCTGAAAAATCCGGTAATATTTGACGGCAGAAACCAGTATAACGCAAAACGCCTTGAAGAACGTAGGATTGAATATTACGGGGTTGGGCAAAGTGAAAAACAGCTGTGCAATGTATAAATAATTTATGAAGGAATTTTTATGTTTGAAGACATTAAGCCATTATTTAAAGAAAATTTTATACCTATAGTTTTTGCTTGTGATAATAACTATGTATCATATTTACATACAACTTTGATTTCTCTTATAGAACATTGTAATAAAAATAAAAACTATGAGTTGAATATATTACAACCGGATTTTTCAGAGTCGTCTAAAGAAAATATATTGAAATTGTTAAAAAATGCTGATAATGTCAAGATACGGTTTATTGACATGTCGGATTATATTAAACCTTATTTAAAATATTTTGATAAAGAATTATCATATAGACCAACTGTTCAAGAATCTTGGCTGTCTATCTATTATCCTATATTCTTCGAAAATTTATTCTCTAATTATAATAAGATGTTATTTTTGGATGCGGATTTAATTTTTAATATTGATGCTGCAGAATTATATGAAATAGATTTAGAAGATAAAGCTGTAGCCGGAGTTGTAGATTTCTTGCTTTTATCTGCTGTTAAATCCAAAGTAAAATTACATGGTCAATATCTTTCGAATTATTTCCATAAACATTGGAATTTAGATATGAATAACTATATTAATACAGGAGTATATTTATTTAATCCACATAAATTTAAGGAAAATAAACTTCTTGATAAATCGTTAGAAATATTGAAAAAAGAATTTATATTTTTCCCTGATCAGGATTTAATAAATATAATTTTAAAGGGCAAAATTAAGTATTTATCAGCAAGATGGAATCATACATATGCTTGCGCTGATTTAAATTTTAGAAAATGGCTAGGTATAGAAAAATGGTTTGCAGATATTAATAATATATTGGATATATATATATATCATTATCCAGGAAAACGATTTGTTCAGAATCAAACATCACATCAAGAACTTATTTTTTGGGAATATGCAAAAAAATCTATTTACTACCATGATTTGGTTTATAAAAGACTTGTTAAACCCGCTATTGGTGAGCTTGAAGGGAGGCTGCCCCAAAAGCGCAAAAGCATCACAAGAAAGTGTAAATATATACTGTATATAGTGCTAAATTTTATATTGAAAGACAAATTCTCAAACAAAGTAATCAAATACAAATATTAATAGAGTAAAATATGAAAATATTAGAACAAATTTTTTCTGTAAAAAATGAGAATAAGCATAAATGTTTAAGATTTTTCGGACTTAAATTCAAATTAAGGAAGAAAAAGGAAATTGTACTGCTTGAAAATATTAATAATAAACTGAATAATCAGGGAGTGTTTTTACCTGGGATTAATAACATAGAAACAAGTATACGAGCAGCTGTTATAAATTCTAATTTGGCAAAATATCGAGGAATATATGAGGGCAGAGATATTGTAATTGTAGGCGGCGGCCCTACTGTTAAGTATTTTGAAACAATACAAGGTGCAATTAATATTTCAATAAATAGAGCGTTTCTTTTAGATAATATCAAATTCGATTATATTTTTACACAAGATCATATTCAAGATGATTGGCTGGAGCCCTATTTGAAATATGATTGTAAAAAATTTGTAGGTATTATTCCAAGAGAAGTACCATTTAAATTTGATCAATGGGTTATAAATAGAATAAAACCTGAATTGTACGTTATGGCATATGAGCCAATGGGAGCTATGCCCTGGGATGTCACAATGGAACCTGTTGCAGATTTATACGGCACAGCTTTTTCTGCTGTTCAAATAGCTTTATTAACGAATCCTAGGAGAATATATTTAGTAGGTATGGATTGTTCAAAGGGACATGCATTTTCTTCTGAGGATGCTGTTGTAAACTTTGATTACGGTATTCATATGAAAACTTCTTGGGCAAAAATAAAAGAATATGTAAAACAAGGTAAATATAAAACAGAGCTCATTTCTGTTAATCCCGTTGGGTTAAAGGGTATGTTTAAGGATATTTATACCCAGAAATACCTTGATGAGTATCCTGAATTAAAAAAAGAAGATGTAGAAATATTAAGATAGGTTGGAACAATTATGCTGAATAACAAAACAATACTAATCACAGGCGGGACGGGGAGTTTCGGGAAGAAGTTTATTAAGACGGTGTTTGAAAAATATCCGGAGGTTAAAAAAGTTATCGTGTATTCAAGAGATGAATACAAACAATTTGTTATGCAAAACATGCCGGAATTCAAGCCATATATAAGCAAAATGCGGTTTTTTATCGGGGATGTCAGGGACAAAGAACGTATGATGAGAGCTTTTGAAGGAGTTGATATTGTGGTTCATGCAGCCGCTCTTAAACAGGTTCCGGCATGTGAATATAACCCGTTTGAAGCAATCAAAACCAATATTTCCGGCGCACAAAACGTTATTGACTGCGCAATCGACAGAGGAGTAAAAAAGGTTGTTGCGTTATCAACAGACAAAGCCTGCGCGCCTATTAACTTGTATGGTGCGACCAAGCTTTGCTCTGACAAATTATTTATCGCCGGAAATTCTTATTGCGGATATAAAGAAACCCGTTTTGCAGTCGTAAGATACGGGAATGTAGCAGGTTCGCGCGGCTCTGTAATCCCATTTTTCCAAAAGCTTGTAAATGAGGGAGCCAAGGAGCTTCCTATTACGGATATGAGAATGACCAGATTTTGGCTAAAGCTTGAACAGGCTGTAGAAATGGTTCTTGAGGCAATTGAACATATGCAGGGCGGAGAATTGTATGTCAAAAAAATTCCTTCTATGCGTATGCCGGATTTAGCCAAAGCAATCGCGCCGGATTTAAAAACCGTAGAAATCGGAATCCGCCCCGGTGAGAAAATTCACGAGCAGATGATTACGCGGGAAGATGCCAAAAACACTATTGAATTTAAGGATTTCTACATAATCCTGCCTCAAATAGACATGGAAAATATTTCGCACAAATATCCAAATGCCAAACGTGTTCCGGATGATTTTGAATACCACAGCGGCAACAACGACAAATGGCTGACTATTGAAGAGATGAAAGAATTGATAAGAGAGATATAATGAAAACATATAATTACGGAAAACAGAGTATAAATTTTAGTGATATTTGGCAGGTTGTGAAGGTTTTGAGGTCGGACTTTTTGACTTGCGGGCCGATGGTTAGCGAATTTGAACAGGCAATCTGCGATTATACGGGGGCTAAGTATTGCGTTGCGGTATCAAATGCTACAGCCGGTTTGCACCTCGCAGCGCTTGCGTGCGGTCTGAAAGCCGGTGATGAGGCTATTACAACGCCCATTACATTTCTTTCGAGCGCTAATTGTATCAGATTTGCCGGAGCTGATGTAAAGTTTGCCGATATTGAGCCTGATACAGCTAATATTAATCCTGATGAGATAGAAAAACAGATTACATCCAGAACAAAAGTTCTTATTCCTGTACATTTTGCGGGCCAAAGCTGTGATATGGAAAAGATTTCGCGGATTGCAAAAGAACACGGGCTTATGGTGATAGAAGATGCCGCGCACGCAATCGGTTCTGATTATAAGGACACAAAAGTTGGGTCGTGCAAGTATTCGGATATGACAGTATTTTCTTTTCACCCCGTAAAAACAATTACAACGGGTGAAGGCGGAGCTGTGACAACGAACAGTGAAGAATTATATAATAAGCTTCTTGCACTCAGAGCGCACGGAATGCATAAGGATGGTGAAATGCGTTCAGATTGGCGCTATGAAATGCGTGAGCTCGGGTATAATTACAGACTTACGGATATTCAAGCAGCCTTGGGTGTTTCGCAATTAAAACGTCTGGATAAGTTCAAAAAACGCAGACGTGAAATTGTTGATTTTTACAACAAATCGTTAGGGATTCAGCATCTTGTTGAGAAAGAGTTTTCTAACGCTTGTTTTCATCTTTATCCGATATTGGTGGAAAACAGAGCGGAGCTTTATCATCGCGCTAAGAAAATCGGACTGAACCTGCAGGTTCATTATATTCCTGTCCATACTCAGCCGTATTATAGAAGTTTGGGTTACAAACAGGGCGATTTTCCAATGGCGGAAGAATATTACAAAAAATGCATATCACTTCCGCTTTATCCGGATTTAAAAAATAAGGATTTGGAAGAGATTGTAAGAAGATTGAAGGAGATTTTATGAAAAATCTTGCAATAATAACAGCGCGCGGAGGCAGTAAGAGAATTCCGCGTAAGAATATAAAAGAGTTTATGGGAAAACCAATGCTTGCTTATGCAATTGAAGCGGCCTTAGACTCCGGACTTTTTGATGAAGTTATGGTCTCTACTGATGATAAGGAAATAGCTTCTATTGCGGAACAGTATGGCGCAAAAGTTCCTTTTATGCGTTCTGCGGAAACGGCTAATGATTTTGCAACAACGGCTGATGTTTTGGACGAAGTTGTAAATGAGTATAAAAAACGGGGGACTATATATGACAACATTTGTTGTATTTACCCCTGTGTGCCTTTTTTGACCGGCAATATTCTGAAAAACGCTTATGAGAAATTTGTATCATCAGGCTTGGACAGGCTGACTCCGGTTGTAAAGTTTTCTTATCCTATCCAGCGGGCTCTTAGAGTAAATAAGCAGGGTTTGGGTGAATTTAGAGAGCCTGAAAACGCAAAAACGCGTTCCCAAGATTTAGAGCCGATGTTTCACGATGCAGGGATGTTCTATTTCTACAAAAAGAACAGACTTGACAGTGCTCAAATCGTACCATATGAACTGGACGAAGCTGTCGTTCAGGATATTGATAACGAATCCGACTGGAAAATGGCAGAGATGAAATATAGGATTATGAAAAATGTATAAAATTGGTTTAAAACTTTGGTCGATAAATACGGATTATTATTATGACGAAGCAAAACGGCTTTATGACGAGGGCGTGTTTGATTATATAGAACTGTATGTTGTGCCGGACAGTTTGGATAGAATTGCTAAATGGAAAAACATAGGAATTCCTATCTCCCTGCATGCTCCGCATTTTATGCATGAAGTCAACCTGGCTCTTAAAGAGAAAGAAAAATACAATGTAGAAATATACCGGCAAGTCCAACAATATGCAAAAAGCCTACAAGCAGCATATGTTGTCATACATGGTGGTATAGAAGGCTGTGTAGAAGAAACTATCAGACAATTAAATTTAATAAAAAAATTTCTTTCAACAGAACTTTTAATTGAAAATAAGCCATATATAGCACCGATAGGTAGAAAAATTTGCAGAGGAGCTATAATAGAAGAAATAGGACAGATTATACAAGAAACTCATTTGGGTTTTTGTCTTGATATTGGGCATGCAGTATGTACAGCTAATTATCTTAATCAAGACATTTACTCGTATATAGGTGAATTTAACAGAAAATACAATCCGACCTGTTACCATTTTTCTGATAATGACTCTAAGAGTATTATAGATCAACATTTACATTTTGGAGACGGGAATTTTAATTTTGCCAAGATAATAGATGTTATAGATACTGGAAAAAATATTGCTATAGAAACTAAGAAAAATAGTAAAATAGATTTAAAAGATTTTCAAAAAGACGCAGATTTATTGAAAGGAATAATATGCAAGTAGTTTTAACCGGAATATCTCAAGGGTTGGGATTAGCATTATATAACATATTAAAGAACCAAAAAATTAATCTTGTAGCTCTTTCAAGAAGGTTTCTTGAAGAACAGTATGCAGATGAAAATAATATAAAAAATTTAACATTACTAAAAGTTGATTTATCAAATATAGAAGAGCTTAAAAAAGTAATGAATAGTATAGAGTTTGAAAAAAATATATTATTTATCAATAATGCATCTAAAATAAATCCTATTAATAAAATTTCCGATATTTCTGCTGAAGAAATTGTAAATGCTATAGATTTGAACTTTATAGCCCCTGCATTAATATTGAATGCTGCAACTAAAGCTCAACCAAAAATATTATCAGTTATAAATATCACTACAGGTGCGGATAAAAGAGCAATTGACAATTGGAGTTTATATTGTTCTACAAAAGCTGCTTTAAGAATGTTTTTGGATGTTTTAAATTTGGAGAATAATATTCAAGTTATACATATTGATCCCGGAGTTATGGATACAAATATGCAAGCTCTAATTAGAAAATCAAATTTTAAAGATTTAAACTATTTTGAGCAATTGAAAAGTGATGGTAAATTAAAATCTCCGGAAGAAGTTGCTTGTTATATTTTTGAATCATTTATAAAAGAAAGGTTAATATAATGAACGCTATAAATATATTGTTGACAGCCATTGGCGGTGATATTGGTTATTCTGTATATAAAATTCTTAAACAACAAGATTTTGTAAAGACTTTGATTTGTACAGATGTTTCTTGTAATAATGCAGGAGCGCATTTATGCGAAAAATTTGAGATATTACCAAAAGCTTCTGATAATACATATCTAAGTTCTTTACGAGATTTAGTTGATAAATATAATATTGACGTGATAATCCCGATTTCGGAAGCAGAATTGCGTTTTTTTAGTAAAAATAATATAAAATATATATCAAATGCTCGTATTTTAATGGCTTCTCAAAAAGCTACTGAAATTGGATTTGATAAATTTGCAACAAATGAATTCTTAAGAAACAATGAGTTTACTTATCCTTGGACCAAAAGAATTAGTGCAGGAGAAAAACCAAATTCCTATCCTTGTATTATAAAAGATCCTACGGGGTGCGGAAATAAAACAACCTATATTGCAGAGACTCCGGAAGATTATAAATTTTATTCGGCAAAATTCCCTAATCATATAGTTCAGCAATATATTATTGGAGACGAATATACATGCGGCGTTTTTAGAGATAGAAATAAAAAAACCAGAACTATTATTTTTAAGCGAGAACTGCAAGGTGGTTTAACAGGACACGGCGAACTTGTAAGAAACGAAAAAATTAATGAATTATTAGTTAGCGTTGCAGAGAAACTAGATTTGCAAGGTAGTATAAATGTTCAATTACGAATGAATAACAATGGAATTTATATCTTTGAAATCAATCCTCGTTTTTCTAGTACAGTGTTGTTTAGGCATAAATTAAATTTTAAAGATTTAATTTGGAGTATTCAAGATTTTTATGCTGCACAATCTGATGAATATAAAGAAGAGGAAAAGAATGTAGAGTTTTATAGAATATTTGATGAATTAGTAATATATAGTGTACGGGGGGGGGGTAAATTCCCTATTTGAGGCACTTTTGGGCACTTTGAATAAAGCGTCAAATTATGTATTTTTAGAGCTTAAATATATTATTGTAGATATTTTATTTAAACCACTATTAAGTTTTTAAAGACTTAATAGTGGTTTTTTATGGAGGTTAAATGAAAACAAACTATAAAATTACAATACTTACAGATAAAACGAGTTGGATGAATAAATATAATTTAAAATTAAAACAATTACTTGAAAAATTAGGACATTGTGTTACTTGTATAAATGATATTAATGAACTTTCTAATGGTGATATTGCGTTCTTTTTAAGCTGTTATAAAATAGTAACGCAGGAGTATTTATTAAAAAATAAACATAATATAGTTGTACATGCAAGTGATTTACCCAAAGGGAAAGGGTGGTCACCTATGACGTGGCAAATTCTTGAAGGCAAGAATGTTATACCTATTACAATATTTGAAGCTAATGAAAAATGTGATGCCGGTAATTATTATTGGAAAGATGTCATCGAGCTTACCGGGAATGAATTAATACAAGAATGGCAGGAAAAATTAGGTGAAAAAGTTGTAGATATGTGTGTTAAATTTGTAACAAAGGCTGATAAATTAAAGCAGATTCCTCAACAAGGCGAAGAAAGTCGTTATTCTAAAAGATGTCCGAATGATAGTAAACTTGATATTAATAAAACAATTAAAGAGCAATTTAATTTATTAAGAGTAGTTGATAACGAAAAATATCCGGCATATTTTATTTATAAAAATAGAGTTTATACATTGACTATTAATTCTACAGATTTAGAACAATAATTATTTATATATTGCGATGTTTATATTAAAATGTTTGAAGAAAGAATAGGGGGGGAGGATATGCACACCTACATCATAGCGGAAATGTCGGCAAATCATTGCGGTGATAAGGAATTAGCAAAAAAGATTATTAAAAAGGCTAAAGAAATAGGAGCTGATGCGGTAAAGCTGCAAACTTATACAGCCGATACAATTACAATAGACTGTGATAGTGAAATTTTTCAAACCGACAGCAAAGGGCTTTG
>CALUPN010000068.1 GCA_944322625.1 Candidatus Gastranaerophilales bacterium
GGAGAGATTCGAACTCTCGACCTCACGGGTATGAGCCGTGCGCTCTCACCAACTGAGCTACCTTGCCATAAGTTTTAAGTTTGTTATTCAATTGTCAATGGCTCAGTTGCTTCGAGCGCACGGCTCTCACATTTTCTTTAATCTCGCTCACTGTCGTTCACTCGGGGAGCTACCTTGCCATAAATTTAAGTTATTCAATTGTCACGTTTTTGATGTAGGTTGGGGTTTTCCACCCCGACAATAAATATCCTCTCATAAACATTTTTTAATTTCAAGCAAAAAAGAAGAACCTGTTTTATAACAGGTTCCCTTTTGTGATTAATCGTCAATTTCAGGGCGGTCGGCTCTTGGCGGAAGCGGCCGGTCAGGATGATGCTTCATCATCTTTTTATGAAAGTCGCCTCTGTGACCTCTGTCAAAATGATGATGGTGATGGCATTTGCAAGGGCAAATTACTTGCGGTCCGGGGCCAAAAGCATACGGATTCATCGGCATTGGAGGCATTGGCGGTTTGTGGAGAGCTGCAAACAAGCTCAATGCTAAAAATACACCGACGAATGTTCCGCCTGTTACGATTAAGAATTTTTTAAAACCTTTACTCTGGCATACACATGTATGTTTTTCTTCTGCAACTTTGTTTTCATCTGTCATAATAAATTCTCCTATACAATCTACATAACTATAACGAAATTAAATTTTATTTTGTTCATTTTTTGTTAAAATATTTTTATGGGTATTTATTCAGAAAAAGCAGCTCATAATTTTTTGAGCGGATATAACTGCGCGCAAGCCGTTTTGCTGGCATTTGCCGGTAAAGCCGGTCTTGAACCCGAATACGCTTTAAAACTTGCATCTTCTTTCGGAGGCGGCATGGGGAGGCTTAGAGAAGTCTGCGGTGCAGTAAGCGCCATGTTTATGGTTGCTGGAATTCTTAAAGGATATACGGAGCCTGCTGATGATGAAATTAAAGCAAAACACTATGCGCTTATTCAGGATTTAGCTTCTGAATTCAAATCAAAGTACAATACGATTATCTGCAGAGAGCTTTTAGATTTACCACCCGGGACAGATTCACCTGTTCCTTCTAAAAGAACCGACGAATATTATCAAAAACGACCGTGCGAAGATTTTATCCGGACAGCCGGTGAAATTATTGAAGCTAAGCTTTTAAATTAGCGGAGCAAATACTTTATAGTATAGATAAACAGCTACAAACATTAAAAGCCATCCGCTTATTTTCATCAAAGCATCAGAGAACCCTGCCATTTTTTTCAGGTTTTTAACGCTTGATGTAAACAGTCCTGCAATAATCAGGATTACTCCTTGTCCCAGAGCAAATAAAAACAACATTATAACAGCAGCGGGAAGATTTTTCCCGATTGCCGCAAATGCCATAATCCCCGCTAAAATCGGAGTTGAACAGGGAGTTCCTGCCAGTGCAAAAGTTATTCCCAAAAGAATAGGATATATAAAAAGCGAATTAGTTGAATTCTGCGGAATTGCTTTTATTATAACCGGCATGTCAAAATCGAGAATTCCGCTTATTTTAAGCCCCATAACCAGAAGCAAAGATGCCATAATAAGCGTAAAATATCCGCCCAGAGCCGAGGCAAAAACGCTTCCGGTAACTGCACAAATAATTCCGATTATTGAAAATACAATCGCTGTTCCGAATATAAAGAACAGAAGCTGGATAGACATTCTAAACGGAGTTTCCTTAGAGTATCCGCCTACATATCCGATAATTAAAGGAAGCATTGCAAGCGAGCAGGGAGAAATTGATGCAATAATTCCTCCTGCAAAAGATGCCAGAAACATTAAGAACCAGATATGCGCCCCTGTTATTTCCGTTGAAAATATTTGTACAAGATTATCCATTGGTTATCTCTTTCAGATAGTTTTCTAAAATCTGCGGCTGCATGCTGCCTTCAATACGTCTTGTAACATTTCCCGTCTCGTCTTTAAAAACAGTTGTCGGAACGAGCTTAACCTCGTATTTCTTAATCATTTCACGCGTTTCATTATTCTTCTGCGTTACGTCAATTTTCTTTAAGCTGATATCTTTTGAGTATTTCGGGAAAACCTCATCAAATATTTTGTCCAACTCCTGACATTCATAACACATAGGAGATGAGAACTTGATAATTTCAGCACCCTGCGAGGCAATGGATGGCAATGTCGTGAGTTTGTCTCTTGTAAGCCCGAAATAAACCGCAAGAGGCACAATAAAAATTGCCAGAATGATAATAATGTTTCTGTTCATAATCTAACTCCTTTACATAGTCTACCATAGAATATTATGAAGTTACAGAATATAAAATTGATAAACAGGGCAATTTTTTGTATTTTCATGTTTTTATATATATGTAAGGAAGGTTTCTCATGACAATTTCTGTTAATCCCGTGTCACAAGTTCAATACACCCATAATGCTCCGGTAAAATCTCCGGAAAAAAAAGACAGCGGAAAAAAGAGCATTTCTTCAAAAGTCGTTCTGTCAACTCTTGCGGCAGCAGGGCTTGTAACACTTGCGGCTGTTTGTCTTAAAAGTAAAAATAAAAAGAAACCCGATATTAAAAAGCTTACCGATAAAGTTATAAAAGTTAAGGATATGACTCCGGAAGAGAAAGAAAAATTGATAAAAGAACTTCAGGCAAAAACTGATAACTCCGCAACAAAAGAAGAAATACGTAAACTTATTGAAAGCGGTGAATGGGATAATCTTTAACAGAAACTATATTTTCTGTCCGGCACAAATTTCCCGTTTTAGATAATTTCGCGTAAACGGTTTATTCCGGCTTGAATATAAAACAACCGGCATTGTAAGAATTTTATTATCCGCACACAATATACTTACGGTTTTATTTTTTTCGTTTACTTCTGTAATAGTGCCGGCTTCAGTATACTCAGTGCTATTTTCATCTATATGAACGGATTCGGGAAGAGCTGCCAAACAAGTATTATTATGAAAAAAATAAGCCTTTGTCCAGGGATAGCATGCCCTTATAAGTGCATAATTTTCTTCGGCTGTCTTTGAGAAATCAAGCTCAAGTCCTTCCGGATGAGAGTAGTAGCTGGCTCTGTCTTCTCTTTGTTTAAGCGGAATAATTATATCTTCTCTTAAAGCTTTTAGAAGTTCACACACAACCCCACGCGCCATAAGTACGGTTCTGTCTTTCAATGACTGTCCCGTATCTGAAGGATATATTTTAACTTCTTCCTGCGCCAGAATTGACCCGGTATCATAACCGTCGTCTATAAGATGAAATGTTACCCCGCTTGTTTGCTCAAGATTTCGGATTGTCCAGAAGTACGGATTCGGGCCGCGATATTTAGGTAAAAGCGACGGATGTGCGTTTATTGATGCAATTTTAGGCAAATCATAAATCTCTTTTTTTAATTTTTCCCCCCAAGAACCGACCAAAATTATATCAGGATTAAGCTTCAACAGCTCTTTTTTAAATTCCTTGGTATTAACTCCGCGTGCTTTTATTTCCGGAAGATTGTAACTCTTTATATAATTATGCTCTAAGGATGGATTTAAAATATCCTTAATTTTTCTGATAAACGGATGGTATTTTACCCGCTCTTGCCTTAGAACACCAACAATTTCACAATTCGCATCAAGCGTTCCCGCAATCAGATTTGTAAACATTGTTCCGTATCCGATTATAACTACTTTGAGCATAATTCCGCATCCTTTTTTATCTGTTCCTTTAATTCCACAAGAGAATTGAATTTACGCTCATCACGTATTTTATTCAAAACTTCGATTTTAATATTTTGTCCGTACAAATCACCCGAAAAATCAAGAATATGAACTTCTGCTACAGGTTCTTGTGTATTATGTACGGTGGGCTTTATTCCCCAATTCAGAAGAGCATTTTTACCATTCCACTTTGCTTGATATACCCCGAAGGGAATTTTAACAATATCTTCCGGATAACACAGATTCGCTGTCGGAAAACCTATCGTTCTTCCGAGCTGTGCACCTTTGATTACAGTTCCTTCAAGAATGAAATTACTGTTTAAAAGAATATTTGCTTCTTGAATGGCCCCTTCTTTTAAAAGACACTTTATACGTGTAGAGCTTACAATATCACCATCATACTTAAGAGGCGGAGTACAAAAATATCGATAGCCGTATTTTGTTTGATTTTTTTCTAAAAAATCGGCATTTCCGCACTTATTTTTGCCGAAAGTATGATTAAAGCCTGTAAAAATTGAATCCGGAGAATATTTTTCCATTATATATGCCAAATATTTTTCTGCGGACCAATCCGCAATTTTTGAAAAATCAAACTCCGCTACTTCTGCAATACCTAAAGCTTTGATTTTTTTTACTGACTCTTTTCGAGAAAGAATATATTCATAGCTTTTATTAAAAAATTTTGCCGGCGATTCTTTAAAAGTTATAAGAATCATGTTTTCGGTACACTTTGCCGCTGAACGAATTACAGCCTGATGCCCGAGATGAACGCCGTCAAAAAAACCTAAAATTAAACTCTTTTTCATAGTTTAAGCAATTACGTTCAGTTTCCCGCCTAAAATCTGATTATGACAGAAACTTTGCCAAGCATTGATATTATTATAAACCTGCGGTAACTTTTCCGAAGAAACTGTTTTTTTATTGATATAAGGGGTTAAAGAATTGAAAGAAGTATCTCCGATTGTTTCATTACTACGGTTATTATAAAACGGCATATTAGCGCTCATGTTATAACCGTTATGATGATTAACTGAAATCGCAGAAACTAGCATATTCACCCCTTTACTATGTACGGACGGGCACTAGCCATGCCCTATGACAAAATTGTATCATACTATTTTTTTTTGTGCAATAACTTTGTTGGGGAATTTTTTTAAATTAACTATATAATTGTTTTAAAGTTTAATTTCTATTAAAATATAACTGTAATTTTAAGGGTTCAGCAAAAATGCAAGAATATAGAATGCCAAACAGAGAACAAAATTCCAATAAAGGAACTTTCGGGAAAGTCCTTAATTTTGCAGGCTCTGAAAATTATATAGGAGCGGCATATCTCTCGACTGTTTCCGTTCTGAAAAGCGGCGGAGGTTTTGCGGCGCTTGCAAGTGAAAAAGAGATTATCCGCTCTGTATCAACCCTGCTTCCGGAAGCTGTATATTTATCAAGAAAAGAAGGAATACGTAATATCAATAATTATACTGTTGTTCTAATCGGCTGCGGCTTGGGTTTGGCGCGCAAATCGAAAGATTTGTTTAAAAGAGTTATTAATAAAATAAATTATACTCAAATGCCGACGGTAATTGACGCAGACGCTCTGAATATTTTAAGCAAAACTAATATAAAACTGCCGCCTAATACAATTATAACTCCTCACCCGCTTGAAGCGGCAAGATTACTTGGGGTAAGACTTGAAGATATTCTTTCCGATTTGGAGGGAAGTGCAAAAAAACTTGCAGAAAAATATAATTGCATAGCTGTTTTAAAAACCCATAGAACAATTATTTGTGATAAACATAACTTATTTACCAATGAACACGGTAATTCCGCTCTTGCGAAAGCCGGTTCGGGAGATGTTCTTGCAGGAATTATTGCCGGGCTTCTGGCACAAAGAGATTATAAAGATTTGGATTTATTTGAAACTGCAAAACTTGGGGTTTATCTGCATTCAAGAACCGGAGAAATCGCATCAAAAGAGTTAAGCGAATATTCCGTACTCGCATCCGAGTTGCCCCGATACATACATTTAGCAATCAAGGAAATTATATAGACACTTTCTTTGCGCAATAAACTCAGCCTTGAAAGATAATTTCCTTATTTTCCCCTTTTATCTCTGTTCCTTTACCTATTACTCATTTTCCTCAACAAACCTGAGGCGGCCGGTTTGGTTAATTTCAATAGGCTCATTTCTGTGCTTAATATATTCGCATGCCAGAAAATCTTTATTAAACGGATAATTAATACATTCGTCCTTTGAAGCTAAGATATCGAAGTCAGCACCTTCAAACATCATAAAAGAATCCTGCGCAACCTTATAAAACTTGTCCTCTCTCGGGTTTTCAATATCTATCGGATATTCTTTTCCGTCTTTATCTACAAAATTCATTGCTGTAAGCTTGCCTTCTTTTGGATTAACCGTATAATTTAATCCCGAAACCGCCAGAAGTCCCGGTTTGTTTCCATGCGATTTATAGGTATCTTCTATAGTATGCTTAAACATATCGACCAGCTTCTTTTCAGAAACATCAGCAACGGAAATTCTATCCTCAAAAGGCGCAATATCTTTAATATCACGTGAATCAATTATTCCTTCCTGAAAATAGCTTCTTGTTCCGCTATTGTTCCAAATCGCAATATCGGTTCCCAATTCGTACCTCATAGCATCACACATAAAATTGGCATGCGCGTTTTCTTCAATCAACGTTAACGGCGGAGGGGTTACGGATTTTATAAATCCTACCACCTCAGGTTCACCTAAAATTTTGTTTATAATATACTGGTTAATCATATTTTTGGAGAAATTTCTTGTTTCGCCTAAATTATTCTGTGCTTTAGTAATAACCCCGTCTTTATCAAAAGTAAGATTAAGTTTCCCGAAATAATTTCCGTTTTTTCCTGCTTCCGTAATAATTACAGGCTCACCCGATTCGGAATAAAGGAGATTTTCTCCTTCTTTTATTCCTTTAACCAATTCGTGCGTATGCCCGCCTATAATAACATCAATGCCTGTTGTATTTTTTGCAACCGTTTTATCACGTTCATTCCCGAGGTGGGATAGAAGCACAATCTTATTTACTCCCTGCTTTTGTAGCTTATTAATTTCTTTTTGAATATCTTCAATGCTGTCTTCCAACGCATCAACGGAACAGTCTGCATGATAAGACGGATGTGTAATTCGTTCTGTTAAATCAACCGGCGCCGTTCCTATAAGTCCGATTTTTTCACCCTTTACTTCGACAATTGCAGATTTTTTAATAAATTTATCTAATTGTGTGCGCTCTTGCTTTTCGACTTCTTCGTCGTCCTCGTCTTCGAGTCTTGTTTGTTTAAGATTTACTGCAAAATAATTTCCGTTGAATTTACCGGCAGTATCAGCAAAATCTTTCTGCTTGGTATCTAATTCATGATTTCCGACAGCAGAACCGACTATTCCGGCCATATTCATAAATTTTATAACGGAAAGATTAACCGCTTTATTTTTTTCATCCCCGATATTATTATCCCCTGCAGAGACTTTCAAATCGCCTTTTAGTCCGGACAAAATTCTTGTCATATTATTTGTCTGCCCGTGCAGGTCATTTACATATCCGATAGACATTTCAAACTTGTCTGACTTAGGAGATTTTTCCAGACTGTTTTCGTTAGGTCTTTGATTTTCCCTAAATGAAAAAAAATGTGGGTTAATGTTGGAGAATGATATTTTCATATTTTCCTGCTTTTTGAATATTAAAACGTCTGAAATTTTTTTTTGCTAATCGAAAGATTAATCATCGTCATCCTGTTCGTATTTAATACGACCGTAGTGGTTAATAATAACCGGTTCATTTTTTTCTTTAATATAATTGCTTATCAAAACATCTTTATCAAACGGGAATTTTTGAACATACAATTCTTCCGGGGCTAAAACGTTATAATCAGCTCCGGCTGACATCAAAAATTCGTCCGTTACTACTCTATAGGTTTTATCTTTTCTCGGATGTTCGACATCAATTTTATGTACTTTACCGTTTTTATCAATAAAATTCATTTCCGTCAGCGTTCCTTCATCGGGATTAACCGTATAATTTAAACCGGAAACAGCTAACAAACCGGGCTTCAGAACCGGAGAATCATAAGTTGTTTTAATAGCTTTTTTAAATGCGTCTACAATAACGTTTTCAGGGACATCCGCCACGACCACATAGTCTAAAAACGGTGCCATGTCTTTAACATCTCTGGAATCTATTTCCCCTTCATGGAAGAAGTTTCTAACTCCGCTGTGATGCCAGAGTGCAATATCCGAATTTGTTTTTTCACGCATAATATCGCAAACAAAGTTTGCATGCGGATTTTCTTCCGCCAGATTACTCGGCGGCGGCGGAGCTTGTTTTACGTAGCCGACTCTTTCCGGAACTCCGAGAATATTATCGAAAACATACTGATTAATCATATTTTTGAAAAATAATCCGCTGTTTCCTATATTATTCTGTGCTTTTGTAATAACTCCGTCTTTATCAAAAGTAAGATTAAGTTTTCCGAAATAATTTCCGTCCCTTCCGGCTTCCGTAATAATAACCGGCTCTCCTGATTTGGAATAAAACAGGTTTTCGCCTTCTTTAATATCTCTGAATAACTCATGAGTATGCCCGCCGATTATAACGTCAATACCGTCTACTTCTTGAGCTACTTTTTCGTCTCTCTTGTGGCCGAGGTGAGAGACAAGAATAATCTTGTTTATTCCTTGTTCTTTGAATTTATCCGCTTCTTCCTGAATAAGTTCAATAGTATCGTCTAAGTCATCCACGGAACAATCTGTATAATAATTCGGGTGGGTTAATCTTTCGAGCATGTCCATTGGGCAGGCTCCGATTAAGCCGATTTTTTGCCCTTTAACATCTACGACCGTAGATTTTTTAAGATGGGCTTTGAAATCAGCTCTGCCGAATTTTTTAATTTCATCTTCACTCTGTTCTGAAATCGGAATTTGTTCAAAATTGATTGCAAGCATTTCGCCATTCATACGGTTAATGGCTTCAATGCAGTCTTTCTGTGTCATATCAATTTCGTGATTACCGAGAGCGGAAGCTTTTATATCGGCAATGTTCAAAAACTTGGTTGTAGCAAGATGAATTTTGTCATTTTTTTCATCTCCGATATCGTTATCTCCGGCAGATAACTTCAAATCCCCTTTTATACCGGATAAAATCCGCATCATATTGTTAGTTTGTCCGTGTGTATCATTTACATACCCGACAGACATCTCAAAAGTATCGGCTTGTGGAGATTTTTCGAGAATTTTGTTAGGTTGGGTCTGCTTATCATCAGCTCTGAATGATAGTTTCGGGATTATATTAAAATTGGTTGTTGATATTTTTAAATTCATTTTTAACCTTCTTCTTCTAATATAAGAACGCGGCTAAAAATTTTTTTTGCCCGAAAAAAATAAAAACTTTACAATATTTTACAAAAGCTGAGGGATGGATTCAAGAAGCAATTGCAATATTACTGATTTTTTTTTCTAAACAGGTCTGCACCCATCCTAACTTCGTTTTGGATTTGCTCTCTCATTAGGGAAGGAACACGGTACTCTTGACGTACGCAAGGCTCCCTCCCTTATGAGGGAGGGTTGGGGTGGGTGCCGGTTGTAGTTTTGAGGGTTGAGAAGTTTATAAGTTGAGGACAATTTAATCATTTAGTGCTCGCGAAGAATCTCTGATATGCAGTGGCAGACTGAAGTCTACCCTGCTATCTATTGTTCCCATTCAATTTTATAACCATTTATTTCTTTTAGATTTCTTATATCTGTAATATTGGAGCCGTCAAAAGTGAACTTTCCGCCGACTTCTTTTAGTTTGGGTAAAGCTGTAGCATTTGAGTTTTCGAAAGTTGCATCCCCTCTTATAACTGAAACATTAGAAAGCAGGTCGTTTTCTTTGATACCCAAATCATTGATTGTGTATTCACCAAGAGTCGGGTTGTAATGCGAGATTGCATAGCTTCCGTCAGGTAAAGTTTCTACTTTTATTCCCATACCTTCAAGGATATACTTGTAATCGCCTCTTTGAGCAGCTTCATTAAAGCTTTTCTTTTGTTCATCAAATTTTGGTTTGGCTCTCAAAGCATCATCAAGATAACCCGGTTGAGTTTTTAGGTTGTGTTTATCCAGATATTCTTTGACTACAGTTATATATGG
>CALUPN010000069.1 GCA_944322625.1 Candidatus Gastranaerophilales bacterium
GTGTTTGTAAGGGAGTATTCCACTTTGGGCGGAATTTGAGCATAAACTTTTCTTGATATTATGCTGTCAGCTTCGAGCTCTCGCAGATTTGATGTCAGAACTTTTTGCGAACAGACAACGGCTTTTTTCAGCTCAGAGAATCGTTTTGTTCCTGAGAGCAGTTCTTTGACAATCAAAATTTTCCACCTTGTTCCGACTATTTGAAGAAGTACTGCAACCGGACATGGAAGCAGTTTTTTAGTTGTTATTTTATTCATATGTGCTGTTAGTTTCCTTTTGTATACTATAGAACTTTATAGTTCCTACTTACAAAAAATAATCTTATATGCTAAAAATATTATACATTAAAAAAGGAGACGAAATATGAACATACAACAAATACGAAGTGCTACTGTTAAAATAACATACGGGGGGAGTGTTTTTCTGATTGATCCGATGTTTGCTCAAAAGGATGCTTATCCTCCGATTCCGATGAGTTTTTCTCCTGATAGAAGGTGGCCTATGGTTGATTTGCCCGTTTCGGAGAAAGAAATATTGCAAGATGTTGATGCTGTTATAATGACTCATTATCATATAGATCATTTTGATGAATTTGCTGTAAATTCACTATCTAAGGATATGAAGATATTTGTACAGGATGAAGAAGACAAGAAGACACTTGAGAAATTTGGTTTTTTGAATCTTGAAATTTTGAGAGAAGAGGGAGTTTCTTTTGGAGATGTAAAATTATACAAAACAAACTGTATACATGGAGAAAGGGAGAAAGCATTTCCGTATTTTGAAAAAATGGGAATACGGCATGAGGCAATGGGTGTTGTGTTCAAATGCGATGGAGAAAAAACGTTATACCTCGCAGGAGATACTATTTGGTGTGGTTTTGTGGAAGAGGCAATAGACAAATTTTCTCCTGATGCGGTTATTGTGAATGCTGCTGATGCACAGCTTGAGACAAGCGGGTCGATAATTATGGGTATAAAAGATATTCAGGCGTTACATAATTATGCTCCGTCATTGAAGATTATTGCAAGCCATATGGACACAGTAGGTCATGCAACTCTTGATAGAGTCGGTTTGAGGAAATATTTGAAAGAACACAACCTTGAAGATACCGTGCTTGTTCCTGAAGACGGTGAAAACATAATGATATAATACCCATACCCAGAGCATCTCTTTAAAGAGATGCTTTTTTTGAGAATTTGGCATTATTTAAACATAGGGAGTTTGTTCATCATGTTTCTTAACTTGATTGCTATTCTTGGCATAGGTTCGGCTATGGTCAGTCCTACAAGGTCGTAGTTTGAAGAGATATCGTTTATTAATCTGATTGTATCATCTATTTTCAAACCGTTAGGGTCATTACTTACGCCTGCTATCATTTCTTGAGGGTCGATAGCATCAAGGTCAAAATGGATAACGACTTTTGAGGCTCCTGTATCTTTTAACCACTGTAAAACAACCGAACTGTCCTGAACAACAGCCTGCGGGGAAAGGCTTTGTATTCCGAGTCTTTCCTGACGCCCTTTCATTCCTTTATCCCATGAACGCAGACCGACAATCAGCACTTTTGAAGAATCGAATTTTGCAGGCAGCAGTTTCATAAATCTTTCATCGCCTATGCCCATAGCAGCAGTCAGCGCCATTGCATGGTAACCTGTGTAGTCATCATATGGAAGATTGATGTCAGGGTGGGCATCTATCCATATCAGTGCTACATCGTTGTTGTACTTTTTGGCAAGATATGTGAAAGGAACGACGCTTACAGAGCATTCTCCGCCGAGGGTAAGAATTTTATCGGGGTTATTTTCTTCGAGAATTTTGAGTGCCGATTTTGTTTGTTTTAGGATGTCATCTCTGTCAGTTATACCTTTTTCGAGTTTTCTTTGAGTGTATTCTGTAGAGATTGGGACTTCTACAGTTTTTTGAGATGGATTTTGTGGTGCGAGAAAGTTCAGAAGATGAGCGCCGAGGAAATATCCTCTTGATGAGTCTTCTTCCGGGATATCAGGCATCCAGTGAGAAACGACACCTCCCTGCCATTGAGGGTAAATCAGGCGCAGTGTTGTCGGCACATAGGGTATGTTTTGTTCCATTGTTTGCATTTCCTCCTGGGCATGAGCTGTTGTTATTGTGATAAATAAGGCAAGGATTGCCAGAAAAATTCTCATATTTTCACTCCTACAAATCCGTATTCAAGTATTATTTTATATATTTTTGAGATGAAAGTACAGAGGAAATATGCAAATAAGAGCTTTATTCAGTCAACCAGCGCTTTTATAATTTTATAGATATCACTTATTTTATCGGGATGTTTTTTTAGGATTTTGTTTATTTCTTCCAGCAAATTTTCAGGTTGGTTGTTATGCTCAAACTGAAAAACATCGGAAAATGAAATTTCCAATACATTGATGAATTTTTCAAGAGTTTGTATAGATGGATAATTTCTGCCGTTTTCAATATTGCTGACAGATGTCGGTTCGACATCTGATAGTTCAGCCAGTTGCTCTTGACGGAGACCTCGTTTTTTTCTCAGTTCACGTATTCTTTGTCCCAATTTTTTTCTGTAGTCCACAATATCACCTTGCAAACATTATGTAGATAAAAAAATATTAAAGAATACAGGCAAAGTTTTATATAAAGTTATACTGTTATTTATGAATAAAAATACAGTATAACTTTGTATAAAATTAGTTTCATGATAATATTTTTTATGAAAGCTTTGAAAGTGAATAAAACATAATTTATATGGAAAAATATTTGCAACTTATTTTTTCTCTAAAGAATAGTTATTCTCATAAAATTTTTACAATTTGCGGAATAAAACTAAAGTTTAGGCGTAAAAAAACTCCCGAAGAAAATAATCCTGAATCTCTTTCTGTAATGGATGAATATGAAAAATTGAAATTTACCCTGTGTGAAAAGCATAAGCAGTATATTTCTGATAATGTCGAAATAGGAGAGTTCACATATGGGTTTCCGGAGTTTGTTTTTCAAGGTGAGGATGTGAAGCTGAAGATTGGGAAATTCTGTTCTTTGGCATCTGGAATAAAAGTGTTTCTCAAGGGTGATCATAATGTGAATTTTGTAACTACTTACCCGTTTAATGTTTTGTTACCGCATAATTTTGGAGATATAAACGGGCATCCTGTTTCAAAAGGAGATGTTATAATCGGAAATGATGTGTGGGTGGCTTCTGATGTCACAATTATGTCCGGAGTCAGAATAGGAGATGGTGCAGTTGTTGCAAATAAAGCTCTTGTTACGAAGGATATTTCTCCTTATACAATTGTCGGAGGAGTGCCGGCAAAAGTAATAAGAAAGAGATTTGATGATGAAACTATAGAGAAACTTTTAAAAATTCAGTGGTGGAATTGGGAAGATAAACATATAGTGAATGCAATAAGAATGCTTCAGAGTAATAGAATTGAAGAGCTTATTGAATACTATTATAGAAATGTGATGTAAACAGGATTGCTTTATATAGATATTTTTTTAGGCAACTGTAATTTTTCATGCAGTTTGACCAGTTTTCACAGTTAGTTTGATTTTAACATGTGCCCCAGGTTGGAAACGAACCAAAAATGTTCAAGAATATATGCAATGAATTATTAATCCATCTATGCCATTGTGAGTATAAACTATTTCAATTAATAATTCAAGTCTATTCTAAAAATTATTCCAAACAGGACGAGAAAAGTTTTTGTACTATAATTAACCCATACTAAGGTTTTATAAAAAAGACAATGTAAAGTTATTTCAGGGTAACTGTATCGAAATTTTAAACAAAAAACCCCAGGGCTGTTGATATGATTTTTGCAGATCGCCCGTATATACTATCTAACGGTGGAATTACTTGCCAATCCGAGAAAGCCGTTTTGTGATGTCATTGTTGATGATAATTAAAGAATTAAATTACATTAAAGTTGCAAAATAGGCCTTAAAGTGCAATGTAACAAATTATTAACATTTTGCAACTTGCATCTCTATACATACTTTATATATACATAAGCCATATTCACTTACAAGAGCATAGAGATGAGTATAGATAAATTATCCCCAATTTCATATGAATATCCTAAGTATTCATTAGAGCAAGGCAAAATCAAAGATTCTGTTGATGCTGCTTTGTTGTCTTTTGACTCTAGCTGCAATCTAACAAATCCTTTGGAAGCTGATACTATTGCATTTTCTTCTAATTCTGCAACAAATGCTGATGTTGCAAGTCAACTAAGAACAGAATTAAATAAAACAAAAGAAGAACAAGGTTTAATCGGTAAAGCTTGGGATGGAATTAAAAATCTCTTTGGGATGAAAGCAGGTTCAGATAATGTTGAAAAAACCATTGAAAAACTTGAAAATGGCGAAATATCTCAAGAAGAAGCTCAAGAAGTTCTAACAAAATATCAAGACGGACAAAAAATGTGTGTTGATGTAGTAGGCGATATGGTATCAGGTATAGTCGCAGTTGGTTGTGCAGCAGCAGCACCCTTTACGGGCGGAGCAAGTCTATTAGTTGCTGCAGGAGCAGGAGCAGCTGTAAAGGTAACTATAAAAGGTGTTGATTGTGCTGTTGGTGGCAGAGATTATAAATTAAAAGATTTTGGTTATGATTTAATAACGGGTTCAATAAATGGCGCTATGGCTCCCGTAACAAATGCCATAGGAGGTGTTGCAGGTACAGGCGTAGCTAAAGCCTGCGGATTAAACTTTGGAAAAATGGTTGTTAAAGAAACCGGAGAAGAAGTTTTTGAGCAAACTGTTAAACAAACCGGCAAAAGTTTTTTAACTAATCTGTTAGCCAAACAAGGAACCGAATATGTAACTAAAGAGGGTGCGAAAATCGGTTTAAAAACCACAATGGCAAAAGTTGCAGCTTATGGAGCTGATATGGCAGTAGATGGTGCCTTGGGTGGTGCAACTGATGGTTTTGCAAGAAGCCTTGCCGATGGTGATTTTGAGAACATGGGCGAAAATGTTACTCAAGGTTTTGCAGGCGGTTTAATTGCAGCACCTATTATTGGTGGCGGGTTCAGATTGGCAGGTAAAGCAGGTTCCAAAGTCGGTTCTAAATTATCTGGAAACACAGCAGCTAACACTGTTTCAAATAATGCAGGTAATTTAGTAAATGAAATAGCAGGAGCATCAACACCAAGTGGTTTAGCTATTACAACAAGAGAAGTAAGCGAAAATGTAGCAGAAACATTATCCGATAGTGCCACAAGAGAAATTTCCGATGGTGTTGCCAATGTTGTAGCTGATTCAACAGATGATGCGATTATTAAAGAAACTTCTGAAAGCATTGCAGATGGCATAACAGATGTTAGTGTAAAAGAAGCAAGTGAATTAAAACATACTGGTGCAACAGAAACTAAAGACCCTTTTACATTTATTAATGATGAAATTGATGAAATAGCTGATGAATCATCTATTAGCAGGACAAATGCTTTAAAGGCAAAAGCGGATGAATGTGGAATTGTTCTTAACGAAATACAATATGGGGAATTATTACATATAGAAGAATGCGGATATTCTGTTAATGAAATTTTGGGCATTGTTAAAAAAATTAAAACAAATATTCCAGAAATGGATGAAGATAACTTATCTTTCATTGTTGACTCTTTAATTAGTAATATTGGAAATGATGATGCCCTAACAAATGTGGCTAAAGGACTTGATGAAAAATTTAAATATATACAAAGTGCTAAAATAGATACAAAGGAAGCCATATATATTTTAGTATATCCAAAAGTAATTGATTCAGAAGCTTCGTTAAAAATAAGAAGCGCTTTAAAGCCAAAAATATTAGAAATGGCAGAATCTGGTTATTGGAATTCATCTTTATTATGTCCAGCTGATAACTTTGATATTCAAATGGACAAGGTTAATTCACTAAACCAATTAGCATCCAAATATCTAACTGATGAAAATAATCAATTTATTGGTAAATTATTTAATACAGAATATACAAATGTAAGACAGTTAAAATCCTCTATTGAATATTTAAATTCTTTAACTCAAGAAAATATTTCTAAAAATGATTTTGAATTTATAATGGGAAATGACCTTTCTTATTCTATTAATGCAAGGAAAGGCACAACAAACATACAAAACGGAGCAGTTGCAACAAAAAGAAAAGATTTATTAGTCCAACTTGCTCAAATGAGTGATGAAAATGGAATTATCAAATTAACCAATACTGATATAGACGCCATTTTAAATAGCGAAAATGGCATTGAAAATTTATCTAAAATAGTAAAATTACTTCAAGACGAAAATATTCAATTAAACAGAGTTGCTTTTACGGAATTATTAACAAAAGAAGGAGTAAACTTAAAGGCAATTCAAAATAATATTGAGGTAATTAATAGAATTCAGACTATTGACAATGGCGCATTATATAAAAGACTTTGTGAAAGCGAGTATTCTTCATTGAGAGATGTTTATAATATCTTAGGAAAATCAAATTTAAGTGTTGATAATTTTGACAGCTTATACAATAGTGGGTTGTTGGACGATGTTGATGATTTCTTTACCTTGGGTAATTTATTATCTGCAAAAATAAATGATAATACGGATATTGGAAAAAGAATTGAATTAATTGAAGATATTAAAACAAATACAGAATATATTCATAATGCGAACACTTTAAGACAATTGCTTGAACTAGACCTTCCTAATGACGCTCAATTAAATATTGAAAATATTGAATTTTTTAAAAACTATGGCAATATTTTCAATAAGCAAACTTTGGCTCAAAAAGTTAAATTAATAACCGCTGATAAAGTTTTTGATTCCAGTACAGGTGAATTTTTAGATGAAGCTGTAAAATTAATGACTGACACAAGCGCAAGAAAGTCTATTTTTGACAAATTCAGCTTTAAAAGCCCAAAAATAGACTTACCTAAATTATTACTTGAAAATGATATAGATTTTAAGAGAGCAACCAAAGTTCTTAGAACCATCGAAGAAAATAACCAATATGACATATTTAAAAAAGAAAACATTGTTCAAGATATGCTCGATATAGGTGTAGAAAACTTTGCTTCTACTGTAGATAAGGCTCAATTAATTAAACAATATCCACAAATTCAAGGAAATCTTGATTTTAAATTTGGAAGTTTTGCAAAAACTTTAAACCCAGATGTATCCAGTGAAGATTTTGCTCAAAGATTACAACTTCTTGATAGATTTATGAAAGAAAATAATGAACTATTAAACTCTTTAGACAAAAACAACATAGATGAAATAATAAGAAATGCATTAAATGTTAAAGATGCAGGTGAAATCTTAATTTTAGATTCTGAACGCATTAATCTTGCAAAGACAATAAACGCAATGATTAGTAATAATAAAAATCAAGAACTAAGCTATCTTTTGGGCGAAGTTATGGGCGATGCAAATTTAAACGCAAGAAATGTACAAGCCAATTTGCAATATATAGATGCTCTGAATGAAATACGTTCTAAATCTGTAACAAAGAAAACAGCTCTTTTTGCAGATAATATTTCTGAGTATGACCAATATAGAAGCTCTGATGATATTTCCCAATGGCTTAGCAGTGATTGCGATATGGGCAAAGCAATCCAAGTTATACAACGCGAAATTAATTCAAGTCCAAATGAAGCACTATCATTTAAATGTTACAAAGATAACTTTGCAATAATTAGTGGTAGTGAGAAAAATTATAAAGTAACAACATATGGAACTAATGGGGAATTTAAATTAGAAAAAAGAGTTACCATGGGTAGTGCCCAAAATCCTAATTTAAGAATATCAGAAATTAACGATGGTCAAAATAATTATAAAATAGCAGAAAACTTTGAAATCATTGAACACAATGGCAAGAAAAAACAATATTATTATCCAATTAAAGAAATAAGCGAAATACATGATACCAATGGGAAACTTCTTTATAGTGAAACAAGGGCACTCTCAGACATAGATGGAGTTATAGAAATTGTCAGAAAATATCCAGATGGCAAAGTTGAAACTTTGTGTCAAGCAATAGAAGATGCCAATGGAAATAAAAGAGTTGTTAAAAACTTAACTTCTTTGGATGGAACAAAAACACAAATAAATTACGAATCCGATTTAAATGGAAATTATACTCAAAAGTATGTCATTACCGATAAAGATGGAAATGTTTTATTAGATGATACAAAGACATTTAAAGTAATTAATGAAAATACTTTTATTAGTTCGCATAACGGTGTTGAACTTGTTACAACCTACACTAGTGATAAAATTACAGTATGCGATATGAATGGAAATGTTTTAGCAAATATTGATATTAATAGTTTAATTCAAACCGATAGAGAGGTTTTAATTAACATGCTAAAAGGATTATCCGGCGAAGAAATTGTATCAGCTTCTAAATACGTTAAAAAATTGATACTTCAAAAGAGATTGGATTCTGCCATTAATTGGCAAACAGGTGAAATGTATATTGGACCTCACAAGTTTATATTTGAACATGAGCTGGGTCATGGCAAAGATAACTTTTCTATTATAAACCCGGAAAAAATGCATTTAAGTATTTCTGACCCCAATATACGTCCAGAAGATATTACCTTTAGAGTTTCTGGGGATAAACAGCTGCAAGAAATATTCAACGAAGAAAAGACGGCATTTAAAAACAACTTTACAACAGAACAAGAAAATTATGTTGAATATTTCATGAATTCAGGAAACATTCCAACATTGGACCATGGTCTATCTGAAACAGTAGCAGAGACTAACGCTATATTAAATTCACCCAATAGTCAGATTACATTGTCATTCAGAACTCAATATTTACAACAATATTTCCCAAAAACAATTGCTTACATCTCAAAAATGTTAGATGAATAAAGCACAATTCTGAAAATATTAAATCAGCTTCTTTTTTAGTTTTGTATTTAGCTCTCTTATTTTGAAGAGCTTTTACAATGTCAATGCTGGCTCGGATTTTTTGTCATTGATTATTATATGCTCACAACCCTCAACAGGCTTGCTAGCAATAGGCATTCAGTTGGCTACTGTGAGTATATCACAAAATTCACTATCGCTTATAATCGTTCATTTACACAATTACCATAAGATGGCACCGTACGGTTTCAACAAAGGCAATCAAAGAGCTTGCCTTTGTTTTGACACACGGCTTACGCTTTTTTGCACAACTGGACTATACCAAAATAATTAAATTATCCGTACAGTTCAAATTTGGTGCGTAATTCAGCTATATTAAGAAAATCTCAATCTATCCGTACAGTCCGAAAAAAGTCCAGTTCGGCAGTTTGATTATTTTGGAATACTTAAAATTCCGACCTGAAAAAGCCCACACAAAGCGGACTTTCCAAAAATATCAATCTATCCGTACAAATCAATCTGGACAAAAAACTACAGCAACAAACAACAGAAAATCCCTCTTTGAAGAGGGATTATAATAAACCTTTAAAAAATGGGCCCGGCTGGATTCGAACCAGCGACCAAAGGATTATGAGTCCTCTGCGCTACCGCTGCGCCACAAGCCCTCAAAATAGCATAGACTGGGTTCGAACCAGTGACCTCGCGGGTATGAGCCACGTGCTCTAGCCAACTGAGCTACTATGCCACCTCGTTTCATTATTATTAACCAAGCAAAAGAAAATTTCAAGTATTTGTTTTTTGGATTTATATAGCAAATTCCACAGATACTATTAAAAGTCCGTCATTCTGAGGGCTTTAGCCCGAAGAATCTTTTTTGTTTAGATACTTCGCTAACGCTCAGTATGACGTTATTTTGGAAATTTTTGGTGGAATTTGCTATATAAATCCCTTGTTTTTATAAATTTTTAATTCTGTCATCAGGGCTGAC
>CALUPN010000070.1 GCA_944322625.1 Candidatus Gastranaerophilales bacterium
AGGCAATATGCTTCAAGACCATAACCCCGTTTTTAGCTGTTAAACCGTCAAGAATAATCTTTCCGCCGCCTTCCTTAACAATTTTACCGGCTTCATTAACAACATACCTTGCTTTATCCCTGAGATTTGCATTCATAAATACGGCACCGACAGGAAGTGCTGCAACAGCGGCTCCCGCGGCTACATTGACCGGCAGCTCTATCGCATCAATCTCGGTTCTTGCCTGAATAGGAATATATTTGTTATTCGGATTTATTGTCTCTATATTATTTTCTGCAAAGAATTTTTTACGACTTGCTTCATCTTTAATTTCAGGATGATCAGCAAAATAATCATGCCGGCTTTCGTGGTTAATATCACCTGCGTAGAATACACTTACCGTCATATCACCGTTAGCACTCTGTGACATAAATGCTAATTTTGCAAGATCTTTGATTAACTTACGTCGTTCTTCTTCTAATTGCTTAATTTTGTCAGCATTCTTCTCGTTTTTCAATTCATTTGTTATATCATGAATTCTCTGTTTGACTTCTGCTCTGTTTCTTCCATTTACTACAACATCTGCAGAATATGGCGTACCGTCGTTTAGAGCGTGTAATTCAGGATTACTCTTATAATTAGTAAGAGCGTTATTCATACCTTGCATAATTGCTTTTCTGTAATTTCCGAGAATATCGTTTTCATCAACTTGAGTCCAAGGAAGTACATTTCTGTTTTGCTGATAGATATTTTTAGCTTTTTCTTCAAGACCAGTCATACCCATCTCATCACCGGCATACATTTGCGGAATTCCGAACAGAGCTCCATAGTATGCCATAAGCATCTGTGCTTTTGCTTCCGCAGGCTCAGTAGCAGATTTATAGATTGCATTAACAACGGTTTCTTTGTTTGCAAAAGGTTTTCCTGTTTTGTATTCAACCTGTTTAACTAACATTTCGGCCACTGTTCTCAAATCACGTCTTGCATAGCCCATTTTATTCTTGATTATTGCCTGTGGCTCTAGCTTCGGAAGTTCCGTTGTATGACTTCTTACCGTATTTCTGTCAAATTTTTCAATAAAGTCTTTAATTGCAGAATTTACAGCTTCTTTATTTGTACCGTTATAAGAATCTCTAAGAAGTCTTGCTAACTGCACAGTATACAAACTGTAGCTGTTATAATCGGATTTCACTCCAAGAATATCTTTTGCATAGTTATTATTCTTTTCTTTAAGTTCCACTCCGACAACTTCGACATCCCAATCTAAATCCCGGAGAACTTGATAATCGGACAAGTCCTTTGAATTGGCATTTTTAACGGTTTCTTCTATAAGCTTTTTCTTTTCCGCATCACTTAACTTTAGGCCGTATTTTTCAGCCATATCAAGAATTGCCGCAAATGCATTCTCAAGAGACGAGAGTTCTTTTATATCAACTGTCTGATAATTTATATTCTTTTCATCAGTCAAATAATGCCCATTTGTTAAATCGACAATTGCTTTATTCAGATTTTCGATATCTGCTTCAGAAGCTATACCTTTCAAATCCTCATTAATAACCGCTCTTAAAAGCTGGCTCTGAGCTACGGCGTTAAAGCTTATTGTTCTTTTCAAATCAGGATTAGTAACACCGAGTCTTAATTCAATCGGAATATCTTCAACTTTATCCGAATTAGTTAGAATTCTTAATGCTTCCAACATATGTTCTTTGTTTTCGCCATTGCTGTAGAATAAAGCCATATCAAGAGCGATACCGTGAATTAATCTCGGCTTATCGTGGTTTCCTGCAAATATGTATAAGTTTCTTAAGAAATCAGGACTTCTTGTAGCTAAAAGAAGTTCTATTTTTTCTTTTATGCTATCGTGAGACAAATAATTATAGCTGCCAACCCATTTACTATTTAAACCGCCATTTTCAAAATTTCTGGCAAATACGTTTAACATTTCAGTAAAGAAATATGAGTATGCCGCTTCTGTAGTTATGCCTGTTTCGTTAAACAATTTTGTCATAAAATCAGGTACACCGTTAAATCTGCTGCCAATATCCGTCATTCCGTTGTATGGATAAGCTTTGCTGCCGTCATAACCGTATTTATCTTTCATTAAAGCTTCAATATCAGTGAGTTCAGCTACAATATAAGCATTTGGGTTAACATCTTTCATTGCCTTAACAGCTTGTTTCCAAAATTTAATAGTCTCATTATTTACATCATCAAAATCGTTATCTCTATTTCTTATCGCATCCTGATCCATAACGTCTTTTGCTGCATCAAGCCTCATATTAAGGCCCAAACCAGATTTATCAACAAGAGCTTCCGCTATTCTAAAGCTCATCGTATCAGTTCCCGCAATCTGCTTTGATACAGCATCTGCAACATAATTTACATCACTATCGGAAAGTTTTTTAATACCTTTTTCGATTTTCTTTTCAAGCTGCATTGCTTCATCTTCCGGACTGTGAGCTTTAATACCGAGTCCTTGCAATGTAGTTTCGGCTTTTAACTTATCATAATCGTATGTAATCTCTCCATCCGACAGAATTTTTGTTCTTAAATTTTCACCGGTTAAAGACTTGAAGAAAGCATATCTTGCAATATCTTTGCCGATAAGATTAATAACATATTCTCCGTATTCGGTATAATCACCGTTTGCATCAAGAAGTTTTTCTGAGGATTTATCATTGACATTTTTTATAACTTTATCTGCAAAACTTTTAAGCTCGTTTTGATACAAACTGTTCATTTTTTTATAAACATTTGCATAAGGCTCAACTAAATGCGGATTGTTTTGTTTCATCAAGTCAAATCTTGAAACTCCTATAGTTTCATCAGTCGTAGCTCTGTTTGAAAGATAAGAAGTTGATAAAACCCCAACCGTATTTTCACCAAACTCTAAAGCATCAAGCGGAAGTTCCATCAAAGCTTTTACTGTTGTATCATCTTTATCAAGAGTTCCTTTCGGTGCAAGCATATAACGACCGTTCAGGATATTATTAAGCATTTCCTGTGTAATCTTTGTCTCTGCAGGTAGTTTTTCATCTTTAATTAATTTATCAAGAGCTTCTATTGTTTTAGCAGAACCTACAGTTTGAGCGGTATATTTTGTCTGAACATCTTTTGCAGTCTGCATTAAATATCTTACCGTTTGAATAGTTAAATCACGAACTTCCTTAGTACCTCTTTCAATCATTGCACGTTCTTGACTGCGCTGTGCGATATTAGGAATTGCTTGTAATAATTTTTCATCATAACCGGAGATATGATAGTTTAACTTAATCATATCCTTGTTAGCATCCCAGTTAACCGTTCCGTTTGCATCTTTATCAATATGGAAATTAGAAAAATTACAAGCCATAATTGTTCCGTCAGGCGTATCTAGCTTGATATTTTTCCCGAAATTTTTATTCAAATCGTTAATAACATTAATTCTATCTTCATATTCCTTCGGATCAATCTGGAATACATAATTTATAAGAGTATCATCATAAGTAATTTTATCAAGTTCATTGCCGGCTTTTAAGCGTTGATAAGTTTTAATCGCACTATCTAAACCTTTTATTTGATTTTCACTTACCTGAGTTTTATCATAAATCTGAACAAGCGTTTCTCTGTCAGATTTATAATCAGGATTCTCAACAGCTTTATAAGTTCCGTCACCTTGTAGCTCATAATTATAAGGTGCATTTATTATCCTGTGAGCAAGTGTATCCGCTTTTGTCGGCAGCACACCGAGTCCGATGCTTGTATCTTTAAGACCATTCAGTCGGAACCAGTAATAAGTCTGCGGATTTCTATGCGCCCATCTTAAAGCATATTGGAAATGAATGCCTTCTAAACCTTCTGAAGTAAAGGTTCCGTCGTAAACATATCCCATACCGTTACGATAAAGCTCTTTTAAGAAACTTTTGTAGTTTTCAAGATTTCCCATATCCGGAGATACCTGAAAGTTATTTTTGTTCCAATATCCGGGAGCGGATTTGTCATCACCGTTCGCTGTCGGAAGTGAAAATAATAGTTTATAACCGCTCTTCTTGAGATAAGGAATGCCTGCTTGAAGTCCGGCAAGTCCTCCGCCAAAACGGTTGGAAAAACTCTTTATAACCCCTTCCATTTCCTTCTGATAATCTTTGTCATAATATATTTCACCCGTGTTCGGGTCATCAAAACCTTTATATTTCATGCCGGGTTTAAATGAATCAGGAATAGCAAGATAAGCCGCACCTTGCACCGTAGGAGTTGTACCATTTCTGGTTAAAAGAGTGTATGCATAATCTGTCGGACCATCTAAATACTCATGTGTTGGTATAATTTTTCCATCTTTCGTTTGATTTGTATCCCATTTGTAATCCTGATGTACTCTGAAACCATACTCATTATCGTTGAGTTTTCTCATCTGAACGCCGGTATCCGGCCCTTCCCAGATAACTTTTCCGTTTTTATCTTTCCTGACTACTTTATACGCAATAGCTTCCTCTTTATCAAGGGTTGTAACGTCCTGCAGGTTAACATTAACCCCTTCCGGCTTCATTTTAACCGAATAAATCGGCTTTTCATCAACCTTGTAATTATAATTTTCAGTCGGGGTCACTTTGTAAAATACAAGTTCACAATCCTCGTTTTTATAATTATAAGGATAATTGAACTTCAAAACCGTTTCACCCGTTTCATTCTTTACGTGCTGATAACCTTTAAAATTGGGATTTGTTACACCGTTAATTCTATTAATAAACACCTTTCGAGTACTCCTTCTACATATATAAAGAATGTAAAAAAATATTTTTTGCGCATTTTCCGGCATGGAATGCCGAAATTTTTACAAATGTTAACATTAATATATAATACACATTACAATTAAATGCTATAACAAAAAAAACTGATTAGCAAGTTAAAAGATTAAATATCGACTCCTGACATCATACTTATCAAAGTATCGATTGTATTTTGCATATTAACACTGTCCGTTGTTCTTTGTTGTAAGAAAGCATTAATTTTCGGCATCATTTCAATAGCAATATCGAGCTTAGGATTTGTCCCGGGCTGGTACATACCGACATCAATCAAATCCTTGTTTTCTCTATACATTGCCATAATTTTTCTTAATTTCGCAGCAGCTTCTTTGTGCTCGGGAGAAGCTATTGCAGACATAAGCCTTGAGATACTTCCTAAAATATCTATTGCCGGATAATGGTTCGCTTCTGCAACTTTTCTGGACAAGAAGATGTGTCCGTCCGTAATACCGCGCACAGTATCAACAATCGGGTCATTGATATCATCCCCTTCCATTAATACTGTATAAAAAGCTGTAATAGAACCCTTAGGGCTGTTTCCGGCACGTTCAAGAACTTTTTGAAGCCAGGAGAAAATTGAAGGCGGGTACCCTTTCATAGTTGGCGGTTCGCCGATTGAAAGTCCGACTTCTCTACCTGCCATAGCGCAGCGTGTTACTGTATCTGTCATTAAGAAAACTTTTTTCCCCTGATCTCTGAAATACTCACAGACAGCGGTTGCAGTTAAAAGACATTTCTGCCTGATTAAAGGCGGCTGGTCGCCGGTTGAACACACAAGTACGGATTTTTTCATACCCTCAGGTCCGAGCGCGTCTTCAACAAACTCTTTAACTTCTCTTCCGCGTTCTCCAATCAGCGCAACAACGTTAACATCGGCATCAGAGTTTCTTGCAATCATACCCAAAAGCGTACTTTTACCTACCCCGGAGCCGGCAAACAAGCCCATACGTTGTCCGCAGCCGAATGTCAGACAAGCATCAATCGCTCTTACTCCTGTTGAAAACATTTCCGTGATTATAGGTCTTTCAAAAGGCCCGGGAGGTGGCCCCTCTACAGGACGCCAGAGTGCACCTTCAATATTCATGGGCTTGCCGTCAATCGGATCTCCCATAGGGCTTATTAATCTTCCGAGCAAAAAATCTCCTACAGGTATAATAATCGGTTTTCCGGTTGTAGTAACAAGACTTCCCTGCCCGATACCGGAACCGTCATAAAGAAGCAGAAGCTGAGCGGCATCGCCTTTGAATGCAACTACTTCTGCCGGCTTTTTTTCACCGTTTGCGGCTTCTATATAGCATAAATCACCTATTTTTAATCCGGGAAGTTTAACTTCTACCGTTAATCCGACAAGTTTAGATACGCTGCCTTTAAACTGGTATAAATCAAGGTTTTCAATTTTATTATGAACCTTTGTTTTTAAATTATCTAAATATTCCTGATTAACGCCTTCCATACGATTATTTTATCATACTAAGGTATTATGGTAAACATCAGGCTTAAGAAAAGTGTTTTACCTTGCACAAATTGTCTGAGCAACATAAACTCCTGATGCAGAAGCCTGGATAAGTCCTCTTGTAACCCCGGCACCGTCTCCGATTGTAAACAAATTCTTAACCCCTTCTGTCTCAAGCTCGTTTGTCAATTTAACTCTTGCGGAATAGAACTTAACTTCTATACCGTAAAGAAGCGTATATCTTGAAGCTGTTCCCGGCGCAATCTTATCAAGAGCGAAAATCATTTCTATAATACTTTTCATTTGTCTGTATGGTATAACAAGGCTTAAATCTCCCGGAGTTGCACAGGTTAGAGTCGGTGTTATAACGCTTGATTGAATTCTATCCGGCGTAGAGCGCCTTCCCTCTAAAAGGTCGCCAAATCTCTGAACAAGAATTCCGCCCGCTAACATATTCGCAAGACTTGCGATATGCTGACCGTAAGCAATCGGTTCTTTAAAAGGCTCCGTAAATTTTTTGCTGACCAGAAGCGCAAAGTTTGTATTGTTAGTTTTAATATTAGCATAGCTGTGTCCGTTAACCGTTGCAATTCCGTTATAATTTTCCTGAACAACTTCTCCGTTAGGGTTCATACAGAAAGTTCTTACTTCATCCCCGAAGGTTGGAGAGTAGTAAACAAGTTTTGATTCATATAATTTATCGGTAAGCGGAGCAAAAACAGGTGCAGGAAGTTCGACTCTGACACCGACATCCACAGCATTATTAACCATGCCGATTTTGTTTTTTGCAAATTCGTGCGTAAGCCAGTCTGCCCCTTCTCTTCCCGGCGCAATAATCGTATATTCAGCTCTTATTGTTTCACCGTTATCCAAAACAATACCTTTAACCTGTTCACATTCAACTATAAGGCTTTTTGCAGTAACATTATTTAAAATTGTGATTTTGTCGTTAAGATAATCCTGCATGTGCTTTAAAACATCCAAACTGCGCTCTGTGCCCAGATGTCTTACGGGAGAATGAACCAATTTGAGTTCTGCAAGTACAGCCTGACGTTCGATTTCGCGGAAAGTCTCCATATCAGTTCCGAAAACTTCATCTGCAGCACCATGTTCAAGGTACATATTATCAGCATAGCTGATAAGCTTTTCTACTTTTTCTCTCGGCATATAATCAACTAAATGCCCGCCTACATCAGGAGTCAGCGTAAGTTTTCCGTCTGAAAACGCTCCTGCTCCGCCCCAGCCGCATAATAAGCCGCAGCGCTTGCAGTTTACACACTTGGGAGAGCCTTCTCTTAAAGGACATTTTCTGTTTTCAATTTTCTGCCCTTTTTCAATAAGAATAACTTTCCACTCCGGACGTAGTTTTACTATTTCAAGAGCCGAAAAAATTCCGGCAGGCCCGGCACCTATTATTGCTACATTATACATATTTTTATACTCCTGCTACCCTGTCTACCTATAAACAATAACGTAAACAACTGATTAAATCAACAAAAAATTAAGCTTAGGGGGTTAAATAATGAGGGGAAATATATTTTAGTATGGCAGACTGAAGTTTATAATACTACAAACAAGTTTCGCGTCGCGAACGTGTTATGCATCAGCATAACGATAGTGAGCGAAAGAGTGCGGGTTCACCCGCAGCAGCCATTCAATCCCACGCCCGTAAGGGCGTAGAAAACAATAGCGTATTTTCTCTTTCTTTTGGTCCTTTTCTTTCTATTTTTATTCGCAATAAAAGAGAAAGAAAAGGACATGGAAAAGAGATTTATAAAAGATAATTTCTTTAAATAAATTTAATATTATTAGTTTTCCCTTACGGGTTAGCACCCATCCCAACCTTGTCTTGGATTTGCTCCACGCTCACAGAGCTTCACCTTTAAGCCTTACGGCTTAGCCGGTTCAGTCTGTTCGCTATCCGGACTTTCATATTTACCCCTCTCATTTACCCCTCCGTCCGCAAATCCGCTCCCTCCAGGGAAGGAGTGCTGTACGTTTGGCGTGCGCAAAGCTCCCTCCCTTTTGAAGGAGGGCTGGGGTGGGTGCTAACCCATAAGAGATAATTACCAAATTATTTATCACATAAATTACATGTTAAGTTTTGTAACAATTTTCTCATTCCCCCTAAAGTTTTCTGTAAAAATGCCGTTAATAGAAAATGTAAGAATGTATCATTACCTAAATATAAGGAGTGCAAAAATGACAGAAGTAAATCCGCTTTTAAACAGTACTATTGCCGGACAAATCGCACAGAAACTTGACGCAGCCGACGGCACTAAAGACGGAAAAATTAATGCAAGTATCTGGAATGAATTCGCGCAGGAACATGGCGGGAAAACGATTAAAGAATCCATTGATGTAGAATCCGCAATGAATTCCATTACAACCTACGCCGTAAGAGGAGCTAAACCTGCCGGAAAGAGCGTCGATGACCTGGCACAGGGATGGCTTGACGATATAAAAACAAAAGCTCCTGCTGCAACAGATAATGCAGACAGCACAGAAGAAGCAGGCAGTACAAGCCCTGCGGAGGAAGCTAACGAAGCAGAGGAAACTACACCTGCTGCAGAGGATGATACAACAGAAGATACAGGCAATACAACAACCAACGAAAACTCAGCAAAAGAGGCAAAAGCAAAGGAAATGGGCCTGAGAACTACTAAAAACGAAAGATTTTATTATAGTGACACTGAAAAAATGCATTACCGTTGGGACAGTGAAAAACAAACTTTTGTAAAAATGCCGGGTGTTTCTTATGTAGAAAAAGATGGCACATACAGAAAAGATATTAAAAACAAAGACGGTTCTACAAAACGAATCTTTTATTCTGCTGATGATTCCATAACACATATGCAAGCACGTACTTATGACATAAATAAAATTTATACAAAAGCTTCACATGCCGCCCAAAAACTTGGTCTGCGTGAAACCAACGGAACAAATACCGCAGGAATATACTATGATGAACAAACAAAGTTACACTATAAATGGAATGCTAAAAAACATGTTTTTGAAGCATTAGATAAAGATATCGTTTATGTCGGAATTGATGGCAAAACATATAAAAACACATATCAGAGCAATTCCACAACAGATAAGTATGGTATAAAAACAGAAACTGTTACATATAACGGAAGAGTACATAAAGCTGTTGATGCTTCAGGAGTTTCGTTTGATTACAGCCGATTGCCTAACGATAACAAAATCCGAAAAACTTTCAAAGATGCAAATAATTTCCTTATAAAAGTCGCCAATATGAATCCGAAACCGAAAATCAAATCCGGACATCATGATGAAAATGATTATGATTGGAAACTAGCAAGACTTCGTGACGGCAGATGGATAGAAGTTCGTTACGACAAAGAAGGTGAAATAAAAGAAATTTTGATTTCATATGATACAACTCCTAATAAAAATTCAGATGGTTCTACTCGTAATTCTGCAGAGGTTGGATATACAAAAGATAAAGCACGGTATGATACAACAGGTAAAAACAATGGTACCTGGGAAGATTCAATAACCTCCGGCTATGACTTTGAAAAACTCAAGGCAGTTGCTGAAAAGATTTTCGGATAAATTCATGCCGTCATTCAGGG
>CALUPN010000071.1 GCA_944322625.1 Candidatus Gastranaerophilales bacterium
GTAAGAGGAGTTACATCAAGAAGTACGATATCTTTAACTTCACCTGCCAGTACACCGGCCTGAATAGCAGCACCAACAGCTACTACTTCATCAGGGTTAACTGATTGGTTAGGATCTTTGCCTGTATAAGCTTTTACTAACTGCTGAACTGCAGGAATACGGGTTGAACCGCCAACCAGAACAACTTCATTAATATCATTCTTGCTTAAACCTGCATCTGAAAGAGCCTGCTCAACAGGTTTTTTACATCTTTCAAGCAAGTCATGGGATAATTCTTCAAACTTAGCTCTGGTTAATGTAAGCTCCAGATGTTTTGGCCCGTTAGCGTCAGCCGTAATATAAGGCAGGTTAATTGTTGTTTCAAATACTGATGACAATTCGCATTTAGCTTTTTCAGCAGCTTCCTTAATACGCTGCATAGCCTGTTTATCACCGGTTAAATCAATTCCTTCCTGCTTTTTGAATTCTTCGCAGATCCAGTCAATAATCTTTTTATCAAAATCATCACCGCCTAAGTGCGTATCACCTGATGTTGAAAGAACTTCGTGAACACCGTCTCCGATTTCAAGAATAGATACATCGAAAGTACCGCCGCCTAAGTCGAATACGAGAACTTTTTCTGCTTTATCTTTTTCTAAGCCGTAAGCTAAAGCTGCAGCGGTCGGTTCGTTAACGATACGAAGAACGTCTAAGCCTGCAATCTTACCGGCATCTTTTGTTGCCTGTCTTTGAGCGTCGTTAAAGTATGCAGGAACAGTGATTACTGCAGAAGTAACTTTTTCACCCAAATATTTGCTCGCATCATCTGCCAATTTTCTCAAAATCATCGCAGAAATTTCTTGCGGAGTGTAATCTTTTCCGTCAATATTCTTCTTATAATCTTCACCCATATGTCTTTTAATAGAAGCAATTGTTCTATCCGGGTTCAAAATCGCCTGTCTTTTTGCTAACTGTCCGACCAATCTTTCGCCTGTCTTTGTAAAACCAACGATAGAAGGAGTCGTTCTCATTCCTTCCGCGTTAGCAATAACGGTTGGTTTACCGCCTTCCATAACTGCTACGACCGAGTTTGTTGTACCTAAGTCAATACCTATTGTTTTTGCCATAATTTATATCTCCTTTTTTGTCAGTGAGTAGTGACTAGTGAATAGATATATTATTTTCTCCGGTCACTATTCACTAGTCACTATTCACTAATATCATTAAACCACTGTTTTTTAATAAATCTGAAAAAATAAACATTTTTTTAATAATTCATATTCAGATTATTTATGGTAAGTTTCGTTTTTCAAAATTTTAAACGCTCTGTATATTTGCTCAACGAGCAAAAGCCTTGCGAATTGATGCAAAAAAGTCATTTTTGAAATACTTAATTTAAAATCAGCCCTCTTCGATATAATTTCTGAAATCCCGCAGGAAGAACCGATTACAAATACAAGTTCCCCAACCCCGCTCTTTATTACTTCTTCGATTTTAAGCGCAAAATCTTCGGATGATAATTGCTTACCTTGAATCTCTAGTGTTATTACATACGAATCTTTTTTTATATTAGCTAAAATTTTTTCTGCTTCTTCATTCAGAGCTTTTATAATTAAATTTTCATCTTTAATCTCTACCGGCTGCAATTCAACTATTTCAAGCGGGATATATGGTTTGAGGCGCCGCATAAACTCATCTATGCCATCTTTTAAAAATTTCTCTTTTATTTTGCCTAATGCAATAATCTTTATTTTCATAATTTCATTTAACCAAAATGCACTATCATTGTAAATATTTCCGGCTGTATAAACAAGACTTATTTACAAGTACTTAAGAATCTCTGTAAGTTTCTTTTCTTTGATTATAATATCAGCTTCTTTTTGCAAAATCGGCTTTGCGCAGAACGCAATCCTGCATCCGGCATGTTCAAACATGCTCAAATCATTTGCCCCGTCACCCACTGCAACAGTATTTTGAGGAGTGATTTCAAGAATTTTTTGCAGTTTTTTCAACATTCGGCCTTTTGAATCATTAAACATCATCTCACCGCCAACAAGACCGGTTAAGCTACCGTCTTTTACATGAAGAATATTAGAAAACTCTCCATCCAGCCCGAGTTTTTCGCCCATCGGTACGGTTGCGTTTCTGAAACCGCCGGAGAAACAAATAACTTTATAGCCTTTTTCCCGTAATTTTTTAACAGTCTCAACCGCACCGGGCATTAAGGGTAAATTCCTGCAAACCTCATTTACCCTATCTTCCCGAATACCTTTCAGCAATGAAACACGCTTTGTCAGGCTCTCAAAGAAATCCAGCTCACCGTTCATTGCTCTTGTTGTAATATTGCGAACTTCCTCTTCAACTCCGGCTTCATATGCAAGAAATTCTATTGTTTCTCCGTCCATTAAGGTCGAGTCAAAATCAAATACTGCCAGTTTCATCCTAATCCTTTGCACTTAAATTCAGATATCTTGAATTATGAACCCCGTCGATTTTATTGATAGCTTCAAGGGTTTTCTCATCAACTCCCGTATCAATACTGATTACCATAATTGACTCGGTCTCATGCTTATCGTTTTTCTGAACAACATTCATTGATGCAATATTAATATTATTTTCACCGATAACCTGTGCAACTTTTGCAATCATAGACGGTTTATTAACGTGGGGTACGAGCAGCATGTGTTTTTGCGGTCTGATACTTGTCTCATATTCATTAATTTTAACTATCCTTGGAATATCTTTTGCAACAAGAGCCCCGGAAACAACTGCAGTAGCGTTATCCGTAATCAATTTCACGGTTAACAACCCTGCGAAGCTGCATTTTGTATTGGAGCGTGTAGAACTTATTTCTATTCCGCGTTTTTTAGCAAGATAAGGAGCATTCACATAATTAACTCCTTCAAGAATAGAAGATAAAACTCCTTTCAGAACAGCAACTTCGAGCGGCTGTATATCCAAGCCGGCCAAATCACCTAATGCGGTAATTTCAATAGATTTAACCATTCCGTCGGATATTTGCATTGCAATTTCCCCAGCATTTTCCGCAATCTGCATATAATCCTTAACAGGTTCTAACCTATCCGGTCTAAGCGACGGGATATTAACAGCAGAAGCCGCCGAGCCCCCTGTAAGGACTTCTTTTATTTGTCCGGCAACATCTAAGGCTACATTAATCTGAGCTTCCTGTGTGCTGGCACCGAGATGCGGGGTTAATACGACTTTTCCTTCCGTATTAATAAGCGGACACTCTCCGATATTTGGCTCATTTTCGTAAACATCAATCGCAGCTCCGCCGACTTTTCCGCTATCAAGAGCTTCTTTTAAATCATTTTCGTTAATAATTCCGCCGCGCGCGCAGTTAATAAGAGATACTCCGTCCTTCATTTGAGCGATTGTATCTTTATTAATCATATTGACTGTGTCTTTGTTCTTTGGAACATGCACAGTTATAAAATCACATCGAGGCCAAAAACTTTCTAAACTCTGTATATATTCTCCGCCTAGTTTTTCCACAACTTCTCTTGTTGTAAAAGGGTCATAAACAACAACTTTCATTCCGAAAGCAAGAGCAATTTCCGCAACATGCGAGCCGATTTTTCCAAACCCGATTATCCCGAGAGTTTTGTTATAAAGTTCTCTTCCGGTGAATTTACTCCTCTCCCATTTACCCACTTTAGTTGAAACTGCAGCAGGCACAATGTTTCTTGCAAGCGCAAGCATAAGAGCAACCGTATGTTCGCTTGCGGAAATCGTATTACCGTCCGGAGAATTGACTACGATAACTCCGTTTTCGGTAGCGGAATTTATATCAATATTATCGACTCCTACCCCTGCTCTTCCTATGATTTTTAAATTTTTTCCGGCTTCAATAATTTTTGAAGTTACTTTTGTCTGGCTTCTAACCATTAATGCATCATATTGCGGAATTATCCTGACAAGCTCTTCTTCATTCATCGTCGGAAGAAAATCAACTTCCGCTGCCGGCGCAATAATATTTCCGGCGGTTTCGTTTATTTTATCAGTAATCAAAACTTTCATTATATCTCTTCTCCTAAAGCTTGAATAACAGTCCTTACCCCGGCTCCTAATTCAAATTTGTGTCCGAGTTTATTTAAAACGGCTTCTAAAGAGCCTACAGCCATAATCAGGTCTCTATCGGATACAAAACCCAGTGTTCCAATTCTGAATATTTTATCCTTAAGCTGATTTTGACCGTTTGCAACGACTATATCGTAATCTTTTTTCATACCGCTTCTAATATCCGGAACGGAAATACCCTCCGGCGGGAGTATTGAAGTAATTGCCCAGCTTGCATTCTTATCCTCTTTTACTAAAAGCTCAAGACTAATTGCGCGCAGAGCTTTTCTAAGCGCCATCGCATGACGTCTGTGACGCTCATTCATATTTTCAATCCCCTCACTTTTAATCATTCTAAGAGCTTCTCTAAGCCCAGCAATTAAGTTTACGGCAGGCGTAAACGGAGTGGTATCGCCCTGAACGGCTTTTTTGTGCGCTGCCCAATCAAAATAAAAACTCGGATGTTTGCATTCTTCATAAACCTTCCATGCCCGCTCATTTGCAGTAAGAAAAGCAAGTCCCGGAGGTATCATAAATCCTTTTTGAGAACCTGAAACAAGCACGTCAATTCCCCATTCATCAGGCTTTACAGGCATAGCGCAGACTGATGTAACCCCGTCAACAACAGATAAAGCACCGTGTTCTCTTATAATTGAACATAATGTTTTTATATCATTAGCCGCCCCTGTTGAAGTTTCGCTATGAGTAAGAGTTACTATTTTAATTTTCTTCTCTTTATCTTCTGTTAGTCTTTTTCTCAAAACCTCAGGCTCAATAACTTCTCCCGCTTCAACTTCAATCTTTTCAACCCTAGCCCCTCTCGATTCAGCTATCTTTGCCCAGCGGTTTCCGAAATTTCCAAGAGAAAGACATAAAACATTATCGCCTTCATTTACAAGATTTTCTAATGCCGCACACATTGCTCCGGTGCCGCTAGAAGTGAACATAAAAACATCATTCTTTGTCTGAAATACATATTTAAGATTTTCATAAACTTCTTTCAATATAGAGGAGAAGTCCGAGCTCCTGTGTCCAATCGGGTGCTTTGCAATTTCCAGCATAACAGATTCCGGCACAGGCGTAGGCCCCGGTATCATCAAAAAAGTTTTGTCTTTCATATATTACTCCTCCTTCAAATTTAATATATCTATTTTGCCACATTTTTTAATTTTTTAATAATTGTTTATAAAAATTAATAATTTTGTAAGTTGACAAATTGTTAGCTTAGCCTTACAATAAACAAAGGAATGTTAGGTGAGCCGAACTTATGAAAATTTTAAATTCTATCGGAAAATTTCTTGACCAGCCGAGGCTTATAGCTAAATTTTCTTATGCACTGCCCCCGATAATATCTCTCGGGGCCGCAGCTGTTGTTTTAAATAATACATACAAGGGAAATGCCTCAGAGCGAAGAAATTATTTTATCCAAGACGGCCTGACGATGTTTGGAGCGGTTTCTTCTTCTCTTCTCGCACCGAAAATAACCGCAAAGCTATTTAAAACCGGTCCGAAAATAGTTGGCATAAAAGAATTAGAGCAAAAAAACACTATTCTTATAGATAACTTTTTAAAAAATAATAAACTCAATAAAGAAACTGAAACTATTTTGCATAAAGCCAAATCAAAAATTCTCGGAATACATGACATAAAAATCCTGTTTCGGGATTTGAATAAAGATAACGGCAAAAAACTTATGCAGAATTTAATTCCCGAACCTGAAAACATAACTTCTAAAGAGATTTTTTCAGAAATCGGCCGTTTGTCCGTCTTTGGCTTAATACCGGTTATAGGTGGTATTCTGGGAGGAATTTTCGGAGATAAATATTCCGGAAAAAATTATAAAGAACGTATTCCGAATAAAATAAAGGAGGGTGCATATCAATATCTTGCAAATATATTTTTATGCAATATAGGAGCCGGTTGTGCACTTGGCATTCTTGAAAAATCAAAGATTAAATCAAAATCCGCAAGAGCTATAGGTATGATTACGGGCATTGTATTAACCGGTGTTGTCGGCGGAAGTGCTGTTGCAAATATGATTGGAAAGAAAGTAATAAATAAGTGTTTTAAGCAAAAGAACGCCGTTGAAAAAGAAAGAAAGCCCGAGCCTCTTGATATATGTCTACACTCGGATGATATTGCAACAGTAGCGGTAATGTCAGGGCTCAGATGGATTGAACCGGGATTGCCGGCTCTCTATTCAATTTCCGGTTATCGAGCCGGAATCGGTTACAGGGGAAAAGAGGGTTAGACATCTTTTGGTTTTGTTAAAAATCCCTGTTTGAACGGAATGTCTTTATTCACAAATCCGGTTCTTACAATATTTCGGCCGAATTTTTTTTCGAGTTTATCAAGACTTTTGCCAAGTTTCTCGTTCTGTTCTTTTTTTATATTGTCATTAAAAAGCTGCAGCTGTTCCTCTGCGCAAGAATTGAAATCCTCCAGGACTATTCCTATGCTTCTGTATAAAACATCGGGTTTATACATTTCTTCAAGAAGTAAAAAAGCTTCTTTTGAAATATCAAACTCAAAATCCGTCATGAATTTTAACTGCTTTTTTAAATAAAGCGTTTGAAAATCTTTTGTTTTTAAAATAACTCCGATAGTTCCGGCTTTACATCCGATTTTACGAAGTCTTGAACAAACTTCATGAATATGGATTGAGAGTTCATTTTTCAAAAATTTTAAATCAGAAGAAAATTCCGGAAACGATTTTGTATCGCTTATAGATTTTGGTTTTTCCGTCTCATTGCTTATCGGCGAAACCATAATTGCGGAAAGTTCCGCTTTTATTGCAAGCCCGTTTTTGCCAAATCGTTTCTTAATCCACTCATCTTCTTTTCTGACATAATCTAAAGCCGTACGAACTCCCAAACCTCTAAGCTTCACCCCGAGTTTTCTTCCAACCCCCCAGACCTCTTGGATTTCAGTATGATTTAAAAGTTCTTCTCTTGCGCATTTTCCGGCAAGACAAATATGGCTGCGGGTATTTTTCGATTTGTCGGAAGCAAGTTTTGCAAGTGTTTTTGTGCTACTAACCCCTATTGATACAGGTATTGAAGTTTCCCGCATAATTTTTTGCTGCAAACTTTCTGCCAGTTTATAATAATTTTTCTTATATAACTTTGTAAGTCCCGTAAAATCGACAAATGCCTCGTCTATTGAATAAATTTCCACATTCGGGCTAAAAGATTTTAATATATCCATAACCTGCTTTGAAATTTTTGTATAAGCATGATGATTAGCTGTAATATAAATACAATCAGGATACCTCTCTACTGCCTGAAACAAAGGAATTCCCATCGGCACGCCGAGCATTTTTGCTTCTCTTGAGCGTGAAATCACGCACCCGCGTTCTCCGGATACAACACTTACGGGAAGCCCGTTAAGCTCCGGATTAAGCCTGCGCTCGCACGAGACAAAAAAACTGTCACAATCTATTAATGCTATATATTTTTGATTTGTCATAGTTACTCAAATGTATAATCAACGCTTTTTTCTTTCCAATTATAGCGTTTTTTCTGCGGTAAAATTTCCATCAAAAGGCCTTCTCGATATCTTTTTACATACCACCTGTGAAACCTTAAGGCACGCTTAATATCAGTGGTTCGAAATTTATCAATACGCTTTCCGCCCTTGATTTGAACCATTTTATACAAAGTTTCAATATCTTCCCCTGTTAGTATATCTTTCATAACTATAGTTTAGCATGTTTTGGAAGATATTTGTTTTAAAAAAGGGGCGGAATTTTTCTAAAGAAAAATTCCGCCCTAAATCAAGATTTAAATAATCTATTGTTCTAATATGTAATTAAGCAGAGTTCTTACTCCTGCTCCTGTAGCACCCGCAATGAATTCTTTCTGCGGTTTTTCAAGAAAAGCAGTGCCTGCAATATCAATATGCGCCCATTTTACATTATCCGTCACAAATTTTTTCAGGAATACTCCGGCAGTAGAAGCACCGCCCCAGCGGGAGCCGGTATTTTTCATATCTGCAATATCGCTCTTTAAGCTGTCAAAGTATTCGTCCCACATAGGTAACGGCCAGAAACGCTCGCCGCTTCTTGCAGCAGTATCTGTAAGTTTCTTAACAAACTCTTCATCGTTACCCATAATTCCGGAAGCTTGAGTTCCTAAAGCTACCATGCAGGCGCCTGTCAGAGTTGCCAGATCAATAACTTCATCAACTCCGAGTTCGCAAGCATAACAGAGCGCATCCGCCAAAGTCAAGCGGCCTTCCGCGTCGGTATTATCAACTTCTATTGTTTTTCCGTTCTTTGCCGTTAAAATATCACCGGGTTTGTATGCGCCACCTCCGGGCATGTTTTCACAAGCTGCAATAAGCCCGTGAACTTCAACCTGCGGATGGAATTCTCTTATAATACTCATAACGCCCAGCACGCAAGCTGCGGCAGACATATCATCTTTCATAGTAAGCATGCTTGACGGTGGCTTAATATCCAATCCGCCGCTATCAAATGTAATACCTTTTCCGATAATCGCAATTCTCTTTTTCGGATTATCAACCTGATATTTCATGTGAATAAATTTAGGCTCCTGAATACTTCCTCTTGCGACAGCAAGAAAAGCCCCCATGCCCATTTTTTCACACTCTTCTCTGTTATAAATTTTTGTATCAAGACCTAAATCACAAGCAATTGCCGCAAGCTCTGCAGGAGTCGCAAACTGTGCCGGCTCATTTGCAATATTTCTTGCAAATCTCATTGCTTCCGCGATTTTAGCAGCTTTATTTACGATATCGGCATTTGCCTGCACGTAAACTTCCTGCACTTTGTTATCTTTCTTTTCAGATTTATATTTATCAAAAGCATAATCGGCAATAAACGCCCCGAGAGTAAACTGCTCCGAGTAATCAAATTCAATACCGTCAAGAGAGAAGGCAACTTTTTTAGCCTCCATCTGCATAGATTTTTTAATCGCTTTTGCAACAGCTTCTCTCATTTTATCAGGATTAAACTCCTCTTTCTTTCCGAGCCCCAGTACAAGAACCTTTCTGTAAACTTCTTTGCCATAAGTCGGAAGCAGGTATGTTTCCCCGAATTTTCCCTTAAAATTATCTTCTTCAATAGCGTATTTGTTGGCTAAATCGCTTGTGGTTTTTTCACCTTCAAACATGCTTACAACAAGAATATCGCTCTCAATACTCTTTGCATCTTGAACAACTTTAATTTCCATAGTTCAAAACTCCTTTCTTATTATATTATTTTATATAATTCGAGCTTTGATTGAAATACGCTAATCAGATTATTATAACAAACCATTTGACATAAAATTTTGTTTAAGTTAGTATAAATTTGTTGGCAATGGGTTGGAAGGCAGCTCTACCAACTGGAAAATGAAAATTGAATAAGGTGTGCGGGCGTTTAGCTCAGTTGGTAGAGCGTCTCCCTTACA
>CALUPN010000072.1 GCA_944322625.1 Candidatus Gastranaerophilales bacterium
TTTGCTCCACGCTCACAGAGCTTCACCTTTAAGCCTTACGGCTTAGTCGGTTCAGTCTGTTCGCTATCCGGACTCTCCCATTTACCCCTCCGTCCGCAAATCCGCTCCCTCAAGGGAAGGAGTGCTGTACGAGCTTCGCCTTTAAGTCGTAAGGCCTTAAGGCTTCCATATGTAACGTAATGTCTGTGGCGATATACATTTAAATCCGTTTTTTTCATAAAAAGTTGCTGCGGAATAAGCCGCGTTCAAAACAATAGCTTCGTGGTATATTTTTTTTAACGTATTAAGAAATCCGGTGCCGATATGCTTATATTGCGGTTCTTTTAATGTGTAAATCATATCCGGATTAACTTGTAAATATTCAAGCTCGGCAGGCTGATTGTCTTCCAATTCGACATGAGCAAGACAAAGTATTTTTTGATCGTTAAGTTTATCAAAATTATCTGTTTGTCTTGTAACGGCATAAATTTTATTTTTAACGGCATTGATAAATTCTGCCGCAATTCCTGTTGCCGCACTTGCTATGTTTAAGGCATAAGAATCATTGTTCCCCCAGTATTTGGCAGCATCTGTCAGGGCTTTTAAGTCGTTTTTGTTTTGCGGATCAATTTCTACAAAAGAGACATCCGTGGGGAAATATGATTTCTTTTTTGCATTATATTTCTGTATTGTTGTATTCGTTATGAAGTTTGCACCGAAATTTACGGGGTTTAAGTTATTAATTTTCATATCACTTATATAACAACCAAACAAATTTTTTTTTGCCGCTATTTTATCAAATCCTACAAATTCGCTATTTGAGGGAATTCCCGTTGATTAAGTTCAATTATTGGAATATTATATTCATCAGCTAATTTTTTGACTTTTATGTCGTAGTTTATTGCAATTGTTTTAACTTCGCATTTTATGGCAACAACGCTGGCGTGAAACCTCATTGCTATCATATATTCAAGTTCTGAAATTTTTTCGAAAACATTATTTATGGAAAGATTTGATAATACTTCAACATTTTTGATTCCGTTTTTTTGAAGCATACGCATAAAATGTTCGCAAACATCTAAATCAATGCTGTCTTGAAATGAAAAAATTTCAATTTTTTTATCGCAAAATTTTTGAGCGATTACGTCTGCCAGAGCTTTTAAAAATTCTTCTTTCAATGTCGGGTAATTTCTCAGTTGAATTCCTACGGTTCCTTTGTTACGTTTAACAGGTAAATCCAAATCAAATATCGGGTCTTGAACGAGCTTTGAGACAATTCCCCAGCCGGCCAGAAGTTCTTGCGATTTTTTATCGCGAACCGAAATTTCAGAACAATGTTTCAGAGCAAATTTAGTTAAAAATTTGCCGATTTTAGAACGCAAAGGGCCGATACCCTGAGAAAAAATTATTACTTTTTTTCTCATAAAAAGTGCAAGATAAATTATTCCAAGATAATATATAAGACTTTTTAAACTCGTAACATCCTGCAGAAGGCTTCCGCCTCCGGAGATTAGAATATCAGCTTCCTTAAGGCTCTCAAAAAATCCGAGCATAGGACAAGAATTTACTTCGTGGATTTGCTTGGTTTTTTCAGGATTAGAAGAAATAAGAGTAATTTTCTCTGCGCCTTTTTTCTTTAAGCTTTCAACAAGTACATGAGCAATAGCTTCATCACCGAAATTATCAAAACCTATATAGCCTGAAACTATATATTTTGTCATGATACCATATTCTCCATAACAGCATCCATATATGGTATAGCCTGAATTGCGCCATAATTCTGTGTCTGCAGTCCAGATACCACTGCCGCAAATTTAGCTGCGTCAGCGGGAGGTCTGCCGTTAGTTAGTGCGTACAAAAATCCGCCGTTGAATACATCTCCGGAAGCTGTTGTATCAACTGCTTTTGAGGTATTATAGAATTCTGTAAAACTTATTTCTCCCTTGTAGCCTGTATAATATCCGTTATCAATATGAGATTTTACAACGACAATTTTTATTCCCTTATCCCAGAAATATTTCATAATTTTGTCCATAGAGTCCATGTTATAAAGCTCATATGTCTCTTTCTTTAAACTCATAAATACAATATCAATATATTCTGCGATTTCCTGAAAATATTCTTTTGTATCAATAGAATTCATAAAACAGGAGGTATAGTTTGAATCATAAGCTGTCAAAATACCATTTGCTCTTGCTGTTTTGAAGCTCTCTCTTACAAGTTCTCTTGCGCTTGCACTAAGAGATTGAACAACTCCGGTTGAATATATAAGCTTAAGTTTTTTTATACAATCTTCCGGAATATCTTCAATTGATAATTTTGAAGCGGCAGTTTTGCGTTTATAATACAAAAACTCTTTTTTTTCAGGCGTTTTAGATACAATATACATGCCATTTTGTTCATCATTTTGTTTAATAAGCGAAGTGTCAATATTTTCTTTTTTTAAACTTGATAAAATAAAATCGCTGAAACCGTCATTCCCGACTTTTGTAATATAACTGACCGCCCCGCCCATGCGCGCAATAGTAACGGCAGTTGTAACAGTATCACCGCCAAAATATTTGTTAAAAGTTGAAGTGTCCGAGAATGTTCCGTTAGCAGCGAGTTCTATAAGACATTCCCCTATGATTGCAATATCTATTTTCTGCTCCATTCAGTGAAATCCTTAACTTCCGATAAAATTTCTTTAGTGCGGGCCGTAATCTCTTTTGGAGTAAATCCTAAGTAAAAATCACGTCCGACACCTACTGCCGAAGCTCCGGCTCTTATATATGTCACAACTTCATTTAATTTAATATTTCCCATAGGCATTAAATTCAAAAACGGCATTTGCCTTAAAATATCTTCAATATACTTAACTCCGCCCATTGCATCTGTCGGATACAATTTAATCAAAGGTATTCTCGATTTCCATGCGTTATATGCTTCATTTGCGGTAGAAGCTCCCGCAATAAACGGAATTCTTTTATTTTTAGATATCTTAACCATATTCATCTGGAATATCGGGGATGAAATAAGCTGTGCACCGGATTCAAAAGCCGCATCAGCTTGAAGAGAAGTTATTATCCCTCCCGCACAAACATTTGCAAACTTAGAAACCTCTTCAATTGCTCTGTACAAAGAAGGGTTATCAACATTAATTTCCAGAACCCTAATACCCCCCTCTACAAGAGCTTTTGCGGTTTCTATTGCTAAATCGGCATCCTTAGAGCGGATTATAGGATACACCTTATCCTCTTTAATTATTTCAATACAATTGTTACTCATTTTTAATATCTATCCTTTTGTCCAAATTTATTATATCATAATAATATGAACAAACTTAAATTTGCAATCTTTAGTATTATTATCATACTTGCTTTATATTTTGTCCACTTTTTAACATATACGTTTGTTGAGCCTAAAGCTTATGACTTTATGGTAAAACACTCTCTTACGGAAAAACTTCCGTTTGATAAAAATAAGCAAGTCTACGGAAGCGGTGATGTTATTCTTGTTATGATTGACGCTAAGACCGCAGAAAAATACCGCTGGCCGTGGAAAAGAGAAACTAACTGCAAATTGTTTGAATATTTTATAAAATATGCTCATCCTAAGGTTGTTATTCACGATTCCATTCTTACAACCCTCGATAAAGATAACCCCTCTTCGGATGAGAAGTTTTTCAAAACAATTAATAAGTTTGATAATCTTATTGTCGGGTTTATGCCGTCATTACGTTCTTGGGTTGTGAATGATTTCGGGCAAAAATATGATAAATCTTTTAAAGATAAATTTGCCTTGAATGTTGAAAATGAAATTAAAGTGCTTCCCGATATATATTCGAGTCTTATGCCGATGCCGGAACCATACTTCAATTCGGTAAAATATAACGGCTCGGTTTCATTATTCCCCGGATTTATTGACGGGAATTTGAAGTCTTATGCAATGGACGAAATCTACAGAACACATGAATATCTTCTGGCGTATAAAGGGGGATTATATCCTTCGCTTGCCCTCAGAGCATTTCTTATAATGAATAATAATCCCAAAATGCAGGTTGATAATTCTTATCTCAAATTCCCGGAAATGAATTATAAAGTTAAACATAAAGTTACAAGTTATCAAATATTAACTCCGATTAAATTTTATAAATTATGGAACGGTTATTCACATCAAACTTTTTCAGCAGTTGATATAATGGATTCTTATGACAACTTGCAAAAAGGTGCCGCTCCTGTTATAAAACCGGAATTATTTAAAGATAAAATTGTAATAATAGGTGCAAATGTTCCGGCCGGTACCGGATTAAATGACAACAGAAATACGCCGATTAGCCCGAACCACCCCGGAGCGGATATTCAGGCTACAGCAATTGATAATATTATACACGGGGATTTTCTTAATGTTCTTCCTAAATGGTTTAATATCATAATTACACTTTTAGGAATGTTATGCGTTTATGGAATAATAAGATTTTATGACCTGTTTAAGTCGAGTCTGTTTACGCTCATAATAATATTCGGTTATTTAGGTATAAGTGCGCTTTGTTTTTATTTCGGGATTGTAATTAATGTAATAACTCCGCCTGTAATGTTTGTTGTAACAATGATTTTAGCTTATACTCATAAATTTATACTTGAAAACAGAAGTAAAGAAAAAGTTAAGTCTGCAATGGGCAAGTATATGTCAGAAGATGTTATGAAACGGGTTATTATGAATATTGATAACCTCGGACTCGGTGGGAAAAAGGCTGTTGTGACCGTTTTATTTGCCGATATAAGAGGGTTTACTTCAATGTCTGAAACGATGTCTGCCCAGCAGGTTTCTGAAATTCTGAATGAATATTTTACGGAAATGGAGCCTATAATCTCTAAATATAACGGAATTATAAATAAATTTATCGGCGATGCTGTAATGGCGATATTCGGTGAACCTATTCAGGATAAAAACCATGCTTTAAATGCTGTAAAGTGTGGATATGAAATGCTTTTGAAAGTCAAAGAATTACAGAAAAAATGGGCAGAAGAGGGTAAGCCGAAAATTGAAATCGGAGTCGGGATTAATACTGGCGAAGTTTTTGTAGGAAATATCGGCTCTGTTAACAGGATGGAATACACTGTAATCGGTGATACCGTTAACCTTGCAAGCAGACTGGAGAGTTATAACAAAGTTTATAAAACAAAAATGCTCATAAGTTCATCAACGTACGAAGAAACAAAGAGTTTTATTGATGTAATCAGGATATCTGATGTAGAAATCCGCGGTAAGTCTCATAAGATGGATATTTATGAGGTATTGAAAGTAATAAATTAATAAAATAAATACGTAATTTAAAGGAATAAAATCATAATTAGTTATTCTTCTAATCATCCATCATGCTATCAACAATAGAATTTCTAGCTTTACCCCATCCCCACAATGTTCCTACATAACCGGCAATAGCACCTATTCCGGCACCAACAGGGCCGAAAATGCTTCCAATAAGAGCTCCTTTTGCAGCTACAGCACCGGCTACCGTTTGTTTTACCGGTTGACAAACTATATTGTCAAATACACCAACAGATTGTTTTACAATCTCTTTTTCATCTCCTTCACAGACTTTCTGTATAGCACGTGCAGCATTATATACAGGCAAAGCTGTAGAAACAAAATCTTGAACGCCATCAGTTATAATATCATCACTGATGTTTGTGTCTGTTGTGGTATCAGATGTGCACGAATTATCCGAATCACCCGTAAAAGTTACTTTATTTTTATAAGTTTTATATTCTTGTTCAGTAATTTTGTTTTCTTTAAAAGCATTTTCTAATGTATTTTTTACTTTAGATTGTGAAGCAAGATCCCAACCCGTTTTAGTAAGGCTATGAGGCTTTAAATTTGAAGGAATTGTGATATTTTTATTGTTCAAAAAAGTTAAAATATCCTCAACATTATTATCTTGATATTCTCCAACATAATAAGCAACTAACGGGGTAGTTACAATCGGTAATTTATTAATTTTCCTATTTTTTACAAAGTTATTGGAAATATAACTTGTAGATAAAACATTTCTAATTTTCATTAATATTACTCCAATTTTTAAAATATTCTAGTAAAACATGAGAATTTTGATTATAATATTCTTTATTCATATATATATTAACTTTCAATTGCGAATTCTTAAATAAATCATTACTATATTCTGCTAAATCTTTCTGAGATATTGTTTGTATTAATTTTTCATATTGTTCTTCAGTCATATCCTTAGGAATATCAAACAATTCCTCTTGGTATTCATCGGTTTTACGGCTTAAAAACAGTGCTACAGGTGCAAGTTTTTTAGCAGTATCTATATGTTTTTCATCAATTTTTGTTTTAAAAAAACAATCATTTAACATTTTTACAGATTTTATAAATTCATCTTGATTGCTTGTAAAATCAATTTTTTTACTATTGGGTCTACAAGACAGATAAGATGTTATCACCCCGCCATTTCTTTGATTCTGTTCGTATATTTGATCATTTAATGCCATTGAATAAATCAAAAACAAGCCCTGTTTAATTTTGAAATTTTTATCACACATCATGTTAATCTGTACTGTAGGATTACAAGGTTCATCGGTCAAAATCAGTGTACAGCAAGGAGTTATTTTTTTTATAAAAGGTTGAGAATAAAATGAAATATTATTGCGCGCTAAAATAGCCTGCCCTGTTTTGTAGCCTGAAAGTTCAAAACTTGGAATTGAAGTATTTACTTCTTGCGTTTGTTTTGCAGGTATTTTGCTGTAATATGTTGGATTTGTACTTATATTAGTAGGTCTAATCATCTTATACCCTTTTTAGATAGTTACACATTGCAATACATGAATATTAAAGCACTTAAATCTTAAAATATAACAATTTTTTCATAAAATTTACAAAAGTTCATAATATATCAAATTTTTGTCTAATTCCTTTATTTTTTCTAATTCTTATTCCCAATTTCTACTATAGGCCGTTGATTAATAAAATATTTATTGATAACTGCTTTTATATCTTCTTGAGTAATAGAATCTATAATTTCGTATATGTTAAAAATGTCTGTATTAAATTGTGCCATATACAGATTTTTCATGCTGGTAATATAATTATCATCAGTAAGCACAGTTTTGATATAAAATTTATAATTATCCTTTATCTTTTCTAAAGCTTCTGATATATCTGTTTTCTCCAGCTTATTAAAAAATAGCTTTTGCTCTTTCACTAGTTCTTCAATATTACTATTGTTTGGGGAATAAATACTGTAATAGTAACCAGATAATTTACTTTTGTCCGAAATTTTAAATACTTCAAGCGGTTCTCTTACAAAATTTAAGTTCTTTTCACCGGAAAGTGTTATAAAGTTAGAATTTAGTTCATGCTCTCTTAGGATTTTTCTATAAGATTTTTTTACCTCTAAATCAGAAGTTTTATACTCTTCCGTCTGTTTGTCTATGTAAGAATTTAATCGTCTTTGCTCATCTTCTGAATATTCTAAAAAGATTTTGGGCAAAATATCTAATATTATATAATCCTTAAGTTCATCCGGATTGACTAAATAATCTGTCTTTATAGTATTATCATTTTTATTTACTATTTTTAACTTATTATTTAATTTACCTTGTATTTTTATTTTTTCCGGCTCTTGCTTGAAGCTTCCTGCAATGTTATCGTTAAGCATTTTTAATATATCATTTTTGTTTGTATCAAAATACGATTTATCAATGGTTAAAGTTGCTTGTATGTTAGAATTTTGTAATACTTTTGTGTGATAGTCTTTCAAATCGTCTATGGTAATTTTATCTATATTCTTTATTATATCTTTTTTTGAACTTATATTTTCATCATATAATGCCAGCGCTAAATAATTGTCTTGTCTGTAATTATCAGAGTTTAAATAATTAATCAATTCTTTTTTTGCAACATCTAACTCTTTATTTGAAAAATTATTAGAAGTTAATATTTTGTTAAAATTCGGAATATTATTTATCTTAAGCGGATAATCCATTCCGGTAGATACTAATTGAGATTGAGATGTATATGGCGGGGTATTCAAATAAAATTTTTCCAGATTTTTTTGCTTGAATTTTGAAAACAAGATTTTATTTATCAAGGTTTGTTTTATTGTATTATAATTTTCATTTGTTTCTATATGAGTAGAAAGTGTATATTGAGGAGCTTCTGCGGTATTTATGAGATTCACAAACAATTTTAAATTCGTATCCGGATACTCATAAATATGCACATTAGGTAAATCCAGATGGTCTTTGCCCTCGATTTTTTTGTTGTATTTGTCAGTAACTTCAATTGGAGTTGCAAGGTTGCGGAATGAAATATTGTTTCTAGCTAAAATAGCCTGCCCTGTTTTGTAGTCAGAAAGTTCAAAATTTGGGGCTGAAACATTTGCAGGCTTCGTTTCTTTTGCCTGCCTGTTTGTATAATAAATTGGATTTGTACTAATGTTGATTGGATTAATCATACCCTAACCTTTTAAATAGTAAAAAATATTACTACTACACAAGAATATTAAAACACTTAAATATTAAAATTTAACAAATATTCTTATGAATTTTACAAAAATTTACATAAATATTGTTATTAAATTTATTGACGTAATCAGGATATCAGATGTAGAAATCCGCGGTAAGTCTCATAAGATGGATATTTATGAGGTATTGAAAGTAATAAATTAATACGCAAAAAATATTTTGTTCGTTTTTTTTATTAAATATGAAAGTTGAACATACCACTCTGAATTTTAAAGCAGGACTTACATCTAAAATGCGGCAAGAGATTGCAAGTACTGATGTTGTGAAAATTTCGCGTGAATTTTTTAACCACGGAATTGAAACCGATTTTAAAAATAATAAAGTTATCGCGTGGTGTTCGCTCCAATGCTTGAAGTTAATTAAATTCATGAACGAAAAATACGGTCTGAATTTAGGAATTCCGAAAGGTATTTTTGTCGAGGATTTTAATAAACTCAAGATAGCGGAAAAAGAGGCAACAGGGTTTTTGAACTTTGCACCTGCAAAATTGTATTTGGGTGATGATAAAATAATCCCTGAAAAAACAATATTCTTTAATGAGTTTGAAGGATTTAACTATTCCGGCGGGAATGAGTTTTGGAATAGAATTGACAGAATGTCAGATGAGAATTTTGACCGTCGCTTTTCTTCTACTGATTTTTTTCTTGAACCTGTATTACATGAGTTTTTGCACGCTGTGCATGAAGATAATCTAATCCGAAAACTCGGCGGGAAACGAGTAGTAAAAATTCTGGAATCGGCTCTATCTCCTCTTCATCTTGAAGTATTCAGAGCCAAATACGACCGCCTGTTAGAACCAATCTGTACATATGCTTCAACAACTCCTTTTGAAGCTGTTGCGTGTGATTTTTCTAAACGAACAATAGAAAACCTTGATAAAACCACCCTTCTTCCCCAATCAAATTTTATCCGGAAAAGTCCGTATAAAAAACAAAACTTCTTAGAACATCATCTTATCTACAA
>CALUPN010000073.1 GCA_944322625.1 Candidatus Gastranaerophilales bacterium
TGGAGTTCAGACGTGTGCTCTTCCGATCTGTCTGTTTGCCGTCATTAGGGATATGAGCCGGCGCAATTCTTTTTGAGATAAAATCTTCTGCGTGTGATTTTATCGTATCAAGTCCTTTTGCATCAATATATGCCTTTTCTTTTTCCTTTAGTTTAAATCTGCTTCTAAACTTTGATTTAGAAAGCCGCCGGAATAATTCATCATACATATTCCGTTATTCCTTATTTTCCTCTTCTATTGCCCGTTTAAAAGAGCAGGTGCGGCTTGAACAGACTTCAAAGAGGCCGTTTTTAGTATTTTTCTTAACCAGAAGTTCGCCGCATTCAGGGCAGGAATTTCCACTGGGCTCATCCCAGAGAGCGTAAGAGCATTCAGGATAACGATTACAGCCAAAGAATACTTTGCCGTATTTTGATTTCTTTTCAATAATAACACCTTCGCCGCATTTCGGGCATTTCACTCCGGTTGAGCGGATATATTTTTTGCGGTTTTTGCATTCCTTACATTCAAGATATTTCCCGTAAGGCCCTATTTTCATTACCATTTCACCGCCGCATTTTTCGCATTTCTCTTCAACAGTATTGTTATCTTCATTAACATCATCAAGCTCAACGCTGTTATTAAGTGAAATGATTGTTTTGCATTCGGGATAGCCGGAACACCCTAAAAACTGGCTCCCGAAACGGCTTGTTTTTACAAGCATAACGCGGCCGCAGTTCGGGCATTTCTTATCGCTTTCTATAACTACTCTCTGCGGATTTTTCATTACGGAATTTACTACTTCCATAAACGGAGTGTAAAACTCTTTTAAGACTACATTCCAGACAGCTTTTTTTTCGGCAATCTTATCGAGTTTTTCTTCCATGCCGGCTGTAAATTTGTAATCCATAATATCCGAGAATTGGCTTACAAGCTGCTTACAAACGGTTCTTCCAAGAAGTGTCGGAACAAGAGCTTTGTCCTTTTTTTCAACATACTTTCTGGTTTGGATTACGGTAATAATTGTAGCGTAAGTTGACGGACGCCCGATGCCGTGTTCTTCAAGCGCTTTAACAAGAGATGCTTCATTGTATCTCGGAGGCGGCTGTGTGAAATGCTGTTTTGGCGTAATTTCTTTACATTTAACCTTATCCCCGCTTTCAAGGTCAGGGATTTTAGCGTCTGCTTCTTTTTCATCCTCTTCTGCGTCATTATAGAGTTTTAAGAACCCGTCAAATAAGATTTTGCTCGTGCCGGCTTTCAAGTTATAATCGCCCGCTTTTATATCAATAGTCTTGTTTGCAATCTCTGCAGGAGCCATCTGCGAGGACATAAATTTATCCCAGATTAGTTTATAGAGTTTGTACTGGTCTGGGGTAAGATATTGCTTGATGCTTTCAGGAGTTCTGTCAGGATATGAAGGCCTGATTGCTTCGTGTGCGTCCTGAACATTCTGCTTGCCTTTTACATAAACATTTGTTGAGGGCGGATAGTATTTTTCTCCGTAGTTTTCCAGAATAAATGTTTTTGCCATCTCATGCGCGTCATCTGAAATTCTTACGCTGTCGGTTCTCATATAAGTAATAAGCCCCACGGGAGTTCCTTCGATTTCAATCCCTTCATAAAGTTTTTGCGCGACCTGCATGGTTTTTGATACACCAAATCCTAACTTAGAGCTTGCAGCCCTTTGAAGAGTTGAGGTTATAAAAGGTGCGGTAGGCTTTCTTTTTGTTTCTTTTTTGGTAACCTTTTCCACTATAAATTCGGTTTCTGGATTAAGAAGATATTCTTTTATTTTATTAGCTTCTTCTTCATTATTAATCTCAATTTTTTTGTTTTTGTATTTATTAACTTCCGCCTCAAACGTTTTACCGTCTTTGTCCATAATCGCGTGTATGCTCCAGTATTCCTTTGGAACAAAAGCTTCAATTTCTTCTTCTCTTTCGCAAATCATACGGAGTGCAACTGATTGAACCCGTCCGGCAGATAGTCTGTAATTCCCGAGCTGTTTCCAGAGAACGGGGGAGAGTTTATAGCCTACAAGTTTATCTAAGATTTGCCTTGTCTGTTGGGCTTTAACTCTATCCATATCAATCTGCCGCGGATGTTCGACTGCGTATTTTACAGCCTTAGGTGTAATCTCATTAAACTCAATTCTATATACTTTATCATCAGGAACTTTCAGAAGCTCTCTCACGTGCCAGGCAATAGCTTCCCCCTCACGGTCAGGGTCGGAAGCCAGATATATTTTATCCGATTTTTTGGCCATCTCGTTTAATTTAGTTACAACCTTCTGTTTTTCCGGAATAACAACATATGTAGGCTTAAAATCATTCCGGACGTCAAACCCTAAAACATTTTCCGGAAGATTTCTAACATGCCCGAAGCTTGCCTCAATCTGATACCCGTCACCCAGAATTTTTTTTATGGTCTTGGATTTAGCAGGAGACTCTACGATTACAAGAGCTTTCTCTTTTTTTGATTTAGCTGATTTTTTTTCTTCCGCTGCTGCTGTCATGCCTTTTTATACCTGTCACCTTCTATTTGCTCAATCAAGCCCTGAACCTCCATCATTGTTAAGACGGATAAAAGCTCATCAGTGTTCGTTTTGACTGCGGCTTGAATTTCATCAAAACCTTTCGGCTCAATTTCTATTATATCAAAAATTATTTTTTGAACAGGGTCGGACGGGGGTAATTTTTTTCGGTCGGAAGGCGAATCTTCGGATTTTGGAGATTGAATTTCCCAATTTAAAGCGTTTAGAATATCTTCACCGGATGTTACAATTGTCGCACCGTTTTTGATAAGATGATAAACTCCTTCCGTATTTTTATTGTTAATCGCTCCCGGAATACACATCAGCTCTCTGCCCTGTTCTAAAGTCAAGTTTGCGGAAATCAAAGCGCCGCTTTTCATCGCCGCTTCTCCTACAACAGTACCGTAAGAGAGTCCCGTTACTATTCGATTTCTTTGCGGAAAACGGAACTTTAAAGGTTGAAATGTCGGATAATATTCAGTAACTATAGCGCCGCATCCGTTTTCAATTTGTTCATAAAGCTGTTTATTTGCAGTTGGATAAGTATAGTCAAAACCGCTTGCAATAACACCTATTGTCTTTAAATTACTGTCAATCGCACTTACGTGTGAAACAGTATCAATACCTGATGCAAGGCCTGATACAATACAAATATCCGTATTTCGGAGTTCATTAATTACCCGTTTTACACTGTCTCTTCCGGTAAGGCTTGCGCGTCTTGAGCCGACAAACGCAACTGTTCTTTCGAGATTGCATGAGAATAAATCACCCTTGTAATATAGAACCATCGGCGGATTTGAAATCTGTGAGAGCATATAGGGATAATTCGGATTATCAAAAGTTAAAAACTTTATCCCTCGTTTTATAACTTCTTCAAAAACCTTATCCGGATTAACAGAGCGTTTTTTTTCAATAAAATTTTCCGCTTTTCTTACGCTCAGCCCTTCTATTTGTTTCAGCTCCTTCAGAGTCGAATTGAAGGCTGTCTCAATATCGCCGAAATAATTATAAAGCCTCTGTATAAAGCTTGAATCAAGCTGCTCTATTGCAGAGAATGCTATCCAGAATTTTTCTTTCATTTTCTTATTGTAACATAGAAGAAACAAAGAGAATACTTGTTTAATATTTTGTGTTATATTATAAAAAAGGAGTGTAGATGCTTAGTAAAATATTTGATTTTATTTTTAGTAAAAAAAATTACGGTGCAAGAACCGTTATAACTGTTTTGGGGCTTAAATTAAAACTTTATGATATAAAACGTGAACTTTCAGGTGAAAGTTTTAATTTAAACAAAAATACCATTCAGGTATTATATAGTCAAATGCAGAGTGCTCCGGATGATGACTTGTTTTGTCTGAGAACAAACAGTTTGATTTTTATCCTGCATAAAAATTGTTTAAAACTGGATTATAAATTTTTACAAGATTATATTATTCAGCAGGGACAGAGCAGAAATATTCTTGAGTTCATTAAACTTGATAAAGACTCTGTTTTGTATAAAGAACACATAGGAAGAGTTCAAAATGGCGAATTCCTCTGGAAATACGTTGAAAGATATTATTACATATCTCACTCTTTTATATCGGAAGACAGATCTAACGGTGAAATTTACATAAATTCTTCCTATGTTAAAGAAAAAGATATGGTGAAGAGTGAATATAAAATCCAACATGTTCCGCAGATATCTAGGAGAAAATATATAAAAGGAATTCCTGTTGGAGATTATATCAGATACAAATCTAAAGTAGAAAAATTTCTTATTATAGATAAACTTTTAAACTATATTTTTTCAACTTATCGTGATAAAGAAAATCCTAACAAAGTTTCGGGAGATTTATTTGACTGCCATTTAAATAACTTTTTGATAGCAGAAGACGGTATGTTCCATTTCGTTGATTTTGACTTGAAATGTACTGAAAGTCTTGACAGAGGTTATTGTATTTATTTTATGCTCTATAAATATGACCTTGGTTTGTATGAAAGAATGCTCAAAAGGTATAAACTTCCTGACAGACATAAATATTACGAAAACAATTTTTCTATCTATAAACAGCCGGCAAACCAAAACGGTAAAAGTATAATTACGTATGAACATAAGAAACTTCAGCGTAAGTATTTTACCGATGAAGGAATTTGCCACCAATATAGAATAAATTATAAAAGGGTGAAACTATAAGCAGTGCTGCGCTTGCTCCACAATATTGCTAATTAATTTTTGCTTTTATTCTGTCGATTAATTTTGATATACTTTCTTTTTCTTCATCCGGAATATCAAAATTCATATAATCCTCAAAATATTCAATCGCATCATCATAATCATTTCTCGCAAGGAATAGAATTCCGACTTTTTTATAAGCAAGTGTAAACTTATCATTAACGGCAATTGCTTTTAAATAATTTGAAATAGCTTTATCAAGCTCATTATTCGCCTCATACGCCTGCGCTAAGGCGTAATAAAGAAGCTCGTTATTTTCTTTATATTCAATTACGTTTTCAAAATTAGAAATCGCACTCTCATAATCTCCGAGCTCAAAACAAACATGGCCTAAATCATAATACGCATCATAATTTTCCGGTTCTCCGTCTAAAACCCTTTCAAGCTCGACAACAGCATCTTCCCACCTTTGATCTTCTATATAAACTCTTGCAAGCAAATGCGCAAGCGTTAAATTGTCCTGAAGTTCATACGTCCCTCTCTGTAAAGTCCCGAGAGCCGAAGGTAAATCCCCTGCCTTATAATACAAATCCGAAAGATTGATATAAGCCTGCGCAAGCTCCGGATCAAGCTCAAGAGCTTTAGTATAATAATTTTCTGCCTGCTCGAAATTTCCGATACAAGCGTATGCAACCCCCATATTATTATAAACATCCGCATTATCAGGTTCTGTTTCTAATACAGAACTAAATGCATCAATTGCATCCTCATACTTTCGTTCCTTAAAGAGGCTCATTGCCTTATCAATCTTTTCAGACATTATAAATCTTCCTCGTTTTCTTTTGTATCAATATTATGAATAATTGTTCTCACATTACCTTCTGCAACAAAGTCTTTAGGCTCCATTGTCATCTTAATCTTGTCGGCAATAATATCCTTATCCTGCTGAACAATCTTAGAGCGTCCTATCATGTAAACCTCATTGGGTTTTCCTGCTTCATTAGGAAATACCGACACCTTTGGCCCTTGAGCAAAATAATCATCATACCAGATTTTTACATGCCCGCTTCCGACATAAGAATTCTGTTTTTTATGATACTGTTGATAGTCAGAATGGATTACAAGTTTTTTTCCGTCATCTGAAATCGCAGTAGTTTTTGTATTTCCGCTTACACTCATCTCCTCTGTTATAGGGTTATAAACAAAATGATGTCCCTCTGACTCATTCTGCTCCTGCTTAACTCTTGCATTCCCGATTAAGTCGATTTTTCTTAAACCGCCCTTCTCATCCGCAATAATTACTGCTTTATCGGAGAATGTATCGATATCTTTGTACTTAATAGTAACAGCCCCCGTACAAACCATTACGCTGCTTTTTGTATCATATTCCTGAACTTCTGCATTTATAACTACAATAGGAGTATTGCCTTCAGTTATTACTGATTGAGCATCGCCTTCTGCTCTTACGATTTTGTTAATCAAAGAAACCTGAAGGATATTTGCCTTAACTTCTCTTTTTTTATTTTCATTAACTTCATAAGCGTAAGGTTTGTCGTAAAAAGTTGCAGTATCAAGTTTGTTGCCGCGTCTTATCGTAACATCAGCTCTATCACTCTCTACTGTTAAATTATCAAGCTTAACCTTAACACCGCCGTCAAGTTTGATTTTCTTTTCTTTGTCAACAAAATTTTGAGTCTTAGACTCAATTATTAAGTCGGAAGAAAATACCGCCAGACTTGAAAATAACAACAATGAAATTATTAAAATCTTTTTCATTATTTCTCCTTATCGCTCTCTTTGTCGCTATATAATTTGGTTGTGGTTTTACCGGCAATCTTAAATTTTTCATACCCCGGACTTATAAAACCCTTTTCTGCGGTCGCAATCATTTCGTTGTTTTTCTTAATCAAAACATGTCCTTCCGCAACGGTTTCTTTATCAGAACCGGACCAGATAAGTTTATCGGTATTGAGAGAAGTAAAGTCTTCCAGTACGATATAAGTATGGTCATACAAGGTGATAACCCCTGTTTTTTCGTCATAAGTACCCTTAGAGGACTGAAAACTCATTGCAACCTTGTTATCTTTATAAAAATTTCCGATTACATTGTTTAGAGTAGCAACACTATGGTCATTGCTGTAATTTCCCGTCTCGCCATAGATTTCAAAATATTTATTCCCGTCTTTTGTTTCCGTGATAATAATCCCTCGAGCATCAACTTTTTGCTCATCCTGTTTCCCTTTAATCTGTGCACGGTTAAAATTAGCAGTAATAACCCCTGCCGAAATAAAAGCCCACGCCATAACAAAAACTACCCCTAACACTGCTATCAGGTACGTACGCTTTTTCTTATCCAAACTCTTAAATTTCCCGTAAATCTTTTTAAGATTTTCCATAAAAACATTTTAGCATAAATAAATCATTAAGCTCTAACTAATAATATAATCCCTTGTTTTTAAAGAAAGAATTTTAACAACTTCCTCCTTATTGTGAGTTGAGCCGAATATAATCGCAAACAAAGGATTATTCTGCGGATTAATCCGTCTTACTTCAAGAACATTTGAATAATTGGCAAGAAATCTTTCGTATTCAAACCCTTTAATCTTTTTTCTATCCGTTCCGGCCGGTACTTCCGCCATTGAAAAATAGAAAACTTCTTTCCCTGCATTAGCTAAAATACTATTCCAATCTGGGCGTTTTTGATTATAAAAACACTCGTAAACGTTAATCCCCCAGGCATATTTTGCAACATCCGCAGTGCACCATCCGGCAAAGCGCATCGGATTAACTTCTATCGGAATTATTTTACCATCCGCTGTCACTCTTATTTCAATATGCATAGGGAAATTTTTTATATTCCTTAGCTCTCCTATCTCCCTTAAAAGCAAGCCGAATTTCGCCATATACTTAATCATAATCCCTGTTGACATAAGATAAATTCTATCGCTTACATCTTTTGAGCTGAAAAATGGATGCTGAAATATATTCAAAATAACGGGTTCGCCATCCCTGTCATAATAAGCGTCAATGGCAAACTCTTCTCCCTCAATCATTTCTTCAATAATGAATTTAGAAGAATTAACCACATGCTCCGGATACATCTGCGCTGCCTGCTTCATCTCTCTTTCAAGCGCAGCAATTGCATCTTTCCACTCTTTATCGTCTTTGACCGTGTGCACCCCGAAGCTTAAAAAACCGACGGCAGGTTTTATTACAACCGGAAATTTAATATTATCTGAAGAAGTGTTTTTGAGTTCTTCAAGTCCGATGGCTTGAAAATAAAAATCCGGATACAATTCTTTAAGCATTTCGCGGAATTCAATTTTATCTTTAAAAAGCTTTATGTAACTGCTTAAATTAGACTCCGGCAGATTATCCAAAACCCATGTTATGGCATTTTCAGAATTTGCATAAATGAGCGGATATTCCTGCGTAAGATAATAATTCTTAGCGACCTCGGGAGGTATCTTATCAAACGCCCCTTCTTCGATTTCAGCCTCATCGACCGCCTGATTTTCTAAAACAGCCCAGTCATTTTGTACAATAGTGTCAATTAAAAATTCAGAAACATAAGGTTTTTCTAAGATAAACATGAGCTTCCTCCCGAGGATATTATAATACAAAAACGCCGAACGATAAAGCGTTCGGCGTAAATGGTTTTAATCTTATAAAATTACTGATAAATTACTTTTAAATCATTTTCAAATATAGAGCCTGCGCAAGTTACTCCTGTTGTAACAGTATTTTCATTACATTTGTCTCTGGGACCGTCTTTCCAGGCCAGATTATCATTTGCCTGGTCGTTGCCTTCCCTCCAGTTTAAAGAGCCTACCGGACGAACGGAACCATCATTATATATTAAAAATGCAAAAATATCTTTACCTACAACATTGGGGTTGGAAGTCCCATTGATATCAATTGCCAAATGACCTCTAAATTGTTTATGCGGCGGGCCGACCACTTGATCAACAGGGTTTGCATTCAAAAATATCATATACATAAATCCGTCTTTACTCAGGTACTTAGCTCCGGAATCTGCAGGGTTTGTGATATATGCTACAGCGTTTGGTTTAGTTTTAATATCATCACCATGATAATCCCTTATTTGAAACTTTTTGCCGGATGTACCGTAATCGCCGGCTCCTTCTTCATAGAAACCCATCTTTATATAATCGCATAAAACATCTCCATAGGATTTACTGATTGATTCTCCATCAACAGAGCCTATGCTTATAACATTTGTTAAACCTTTTTCTGTGAGCATTGTTTCATTAGCAACTTCAAACGTAGAAACGGCTTTGGCTAATTTTGGTCCGACTTGTGCGGAACCCGTGTTTTGTACTAAAGCAGGAGCCGTTAATGCAGCTACAACGCCGATTATACCGAGCGTAATCAAGACTTCAGCTAACGTAAATCCAAGTTTTTTCTTCATATAAGCTCTCCTAATTGTGTTACGTTGAATGTAACATAATACCTATTGTGTTACATTGGGGTAAAAGAAAAGAATGGTGCGTGTTTTGAGCGTAAGCACAAAACATAGAATTATTCCCCGCTCTAACCCTACCGGGTGGGGCATATTGCCCATAATAAATTTATATAATTTAATGCTACCGGATTTTCCCTTACGGGTTAGCACCCATCCCAGCCTTGTCTTGGATTTGCTCCACGCTCACAGAGCTTCACCTTTAAGCCTTACGGCTTTGCCGGTTCAGTCTGTTCGCTATCCGGACTCACGTCCGTCCGCAAATCCGC
>CALUPN010000074.1 GCA_944322625.1 Candidatus Gastranaerophilales bacterium
GCTTGATAGAGACGCAATATAATCTTCATTTGCTTCTCTTTGAGCACTGGAGAATGTTAACAAATTTGTCCTTGAATTTAATGCTTGTTTGAGTGACTTGAAAAATTTCAGGTTGAACATAACGACCTCTTTTATTTTTTACTTACCTTCACTTGTACTTCTATAAAGTATCCTCAAGGAAAAAATTGACTGTTTTTATTAAACTTGTTACAATTTTTTACAATTTAGAGAAATCAGTTAATATTATATACTTATTTTTCAAACTATTCAAGAGTGCTAATCTGTTATTTTTGATTTTTTCGTCTTTATCCATTACAAGCACATCATCAAAGAACTTTGTAACAACAGGGTTGATGGAAGTAAGCTTTTCAAGATATCTCTTATAATCTCCGTCAAATTTTACTTCCTGAACCTTATTATACAAATCTTTCTCAGCCTGTTCCACAAATAATGTTTCATTGATATCTCCAGAAGCCGGCTCTTTCAGTATTCTAAGAACACGATTTGCGTTCTCAACAAGTTTTTCATCGACTCCTGAAGATACTGCCTCTACTCTTTTTAAGTAATCGCATAAATCCCTGCAAGGATTAATGCCGGCACAAGCTTCAAGAACATTCTTTGAATAATCATTATTTAAGAAAATAATCAATCTTTGAACAAAGAATTCTTCTACATCCCTCTTGACATCAGCCTTGACCGGTAAAAGTCCAAGCGTTTCATCAATAAGTTTTGATAAATCAAGCTTGAGATTGTGCTCAAGTATTGTTTTAATAATCCCGAGAGCCGCACGTCTTACGCCAAGCGGGTCTGATGAGCCTGTCGGTTTTTTGCCTGCTGCAAATACGGCACAAATAGTATCAATCTTATCTGCAATACCTACTATCTGGCCTTCAATTGATTTAGCGGTTTCGCTTTCAGCATTAAGCGGGAAATAATGTTCCTTAATCCCTTCCGCAACTTCTGCGCTTTCGCCTGAAACTCTTGCATAATCCGCTCCGATAAATCCCTGAAGTTCAGTGAACTCAAATACAAGGTTTGTAGCTAAATCTGCCTTGCATAATTCGGCTGTACGCTTAATGGAAGGCTTTGAGACATTCATTCCGGAAGCAATTTTTTCGGAAAGCTTAACTATTCTCTGTGTTTTATCATAAACAGAGCCCATACCTTTCTGGAAAGTCATGCCCTTTAAGTTTTCAACGTAACTCTCAAGCGGTTTTTTAGTATCTTCTTTAAAGAAAAATACCGCATCATCAAGACGAGCCTTGATTACCCGAAGGTTTCCTGCTTTAATGTTTTCAAACTCGTCTCCGATATAATTTGTAATCGTTACAAATTTGTTAATTAATTTTCCTTCTTTTGTATAAAGCGCAAAATATCTCTGGTGTGTTTCCATAACAGTAACTGCGACTTCCTGCGGAATAGTCAAATATTCTTCATCAAAATTGCAGACAACAGCAACCGGATATTCACAAATAAATGTTACTTCTTCTAATAAATCTTCTGAAATTTTAGTAACCGCATTCAATTTATCTGCTTCAACTTTAGTTAACTCAAGAATTCTCTGTTTTCTCTCATCTTGATCAACTATAACTTTAGCATCACGCAGTTTTTCAATATATTCATCAGGATTATTTATAACAATATTCTGTTTAGAAAATCTATGTCCGTTAGTAACATTTGAAGAGTCTTTATCAATAATTCTGATTTTAACTTCTTCACCGTCTAAAATTGATAAAACCCAGCGGATAGGACGCGAAAATTTAACATCATTATTTCCCCATCTCATAAAATGCGGGCCTTGAAGCTTAGAAAAGATTAGAGGAACATTTTCCTTAAGTAAATCTTTTGTATTTTTACCTTTGATTGAAATTTTTGCAAAAACGTAATTATCTTCAATATATAAATCCTCTGCGCCGACTCCGTTTTTCTTAGCAAAACCTTCTCCTGCTTTTGTAAGATTTTTGTTCTCATCATAAGCAACCGTTGCAATAGGGCCTTTAACAACTTTTTCAACATCCGGCTGGGATGAGGCTATACCTTCAACAATTACAGCAAGACGTCTGGGCGTTGCCATTACGTTTACTTTATCAAATTTTACATTACTGTTATTTAAAAAACTTTCAAAACCTGTTTTTAATTGTGAAATTGCCATCGGGATAAACTTATACGGCAGTTCCTCAACACCTACTTCCAATAAATATTTACTCATTTATATTTCTCCAAACTAACTCTTTTGCTTTATTATACCACAGGCAAAATAAATACAGGCCATTCTCAACTTTTTTGTTTATAATAAGAATAACAATATATGAAAAAAATCATAAATTTAATAAAATCTCTCTCACAATTTATCGGAATGTTTGCCGTTATTATAGCATTCCATTTTACGGACCGGATCTTTTTTAAGTTCTATCCGCCGATTATAAATTTCTGTTTATTTGTTATCTTTTTTTCATCAATTTTTCAGGAAAAAACAGTTATTCAAAAAATTGCACTCTCAATGGAGCCGGATGCAAAACCATGGGTTTTAAATTATACAAGAAAACTCACTTATATCTGGTCAATATTTATATTTTTAAACTTTCTTGTATCCGTTGCAACAATTTTTATGTCAAAAGAAATCTGGGCTTTATATAACGGAGTTATTTCATATATTTTAGTCGGATTATTATTTGGTATAGAATATATTATAAGGATTATATTTAAGAGAAAGTATGACTGATAAATTTTACGAATATTTTTTAACTGACAGATTTGATAATAAAGTTATTCTCAAAAGTGCAAAAAGAGAATATACGGTAAAAGACGTCAAAAATATATTCGGAAAAGAAATTGAGGACAATGAAAATCTTAAAGATATTATTGATTTTCTGAATAAAACCGTAAATGCTTCAAACGATATAATAGAATTCAAAACCAGCGGTTCTACCGCCAACGAAAGCAAATGCATAAAAAAATCCGTTAAAAACATGCTGCTTGAAACTCATGATATGTATGAAGAACTCGGGCTTGCCGAAAATATGGAATTCATCTCAACAACCACACTCAAACATATTTTCGGAATGTGTTTTCATTTTATTTTGCCTCTAAACACAGGCTCAGTGATAAACATTGACAGAATTAATTATCCTGAAGATATAAAGACAGAAAATGCCGTTCTTATTACATCTCCGTCATTTCTTGATTCATTAAGAAAGTATGACGAAAAAGTTGAAGTTAAACCGAAAATCATAATCAGTGCAGGTTCTAAGCTTAAAGACGAAACATATAAATACGCCTTAAAAATCGCCAACCGCGTAATTGATTTATACGGAAGCACGGAAACCAACTCCGTAGGCTGGCGTGAAAATCCTGAAGATAAAAGAATAAAGCTTTTCAGGGGAGTAAAAATCCTTTCAACGGGAGATTGCGGAACAAAACTTTCTACCGCATACGCATATGAACCGATTCAGGAAATAGGTGACAGAATTAAGGTATTCGGAAATGAGATTGAACTTCTCGGAAGATGCGACAGGATTTTAAAAGTTCAGGAAAAAAGGATTTTAGCGGATAACATAGAATCGGAAATCAGAAAATGTGATTTGATAAATGATGTATTTTGTCTTGATACCGGCGGAAAAATAGGAGCTTTTACGGTTTTAACACAAAAAGGACAGAATTTTGTGTTAGAAAACGGAACTCTTGAGCTTATAAAACTTCTTAAACATAATCTGAACGATAAATTTGAAGTAATTCCGCAGAGGTGGAAATTTTTTGATGAAATTCCCAATAATCAACGGGGAAAAGTCGATGTTGATAAAATTAAAACTATTTTTAACCTTAATTTAACTCTTCCGCTTGTTCTCTCAAGAACTTGTGAAAAAGATGCGGCAGAGTTTGAACTTTGCTTTTTGAAAAACAGCAACTTTTTCAAAGGACATTTTGAGGAAATGCCGATTTTAGCCGGCGTCGTTCAATTTTTCTATGCGGACTTTTTTATAAAAGAAGCCTTCAACATTGAATGCAGACAGGGACAAATCAGAAGAGTCAAATTTTCTAACATAATAAAACCTGATAAAATTATTAAACTTAAACTTACAAAAACCGAATCCGGAGTAAGTTTTAAATATGAAGATAATGAACGTACTTATTCAAGCGGAATTTTCCCGTTAAAAAATTATTTATAGGAAAAATTTATGAAACAAATAATTACAAAAACCAAAATAAAAGTACCATTCTACGATTTAGACCCGATGAATATCGTCTGGCACGGCAATTATATCAAATATCTTGAAGAAGCAAGATGTGATTTTTTCAGCAAACTGAAATATACATATGATGATATGTATAATGACGGCATTATGTATCCTATTGCGAAAATGGATTTAAAATATATAAAATCGGCAAAATTCGGAGAAGAACTTACCGTTGAATGTATTTTGAAAGAGCTTGAGCCTGCAATAATTATTAAGTACAATATTTATTCGAACGATGAAAAAATTCTGTCGGCCAATACAATGCAAATGTCCGTTAGCGTAAAAGACGGTTCAACATTATATAACGCACCTAAGAAATTAATAAAAGCAATAGAGGATTATAATGAATAAAATATACGGAATACTATTAGGAATAATGATTACACTTTGCGCGGGAGCAAGCGTGTTCGATAACCCGCAAAAGCTTGAAGATATTGCACCAAAGCTTCCGCAATACGGAGACGTTTCCTGCAAATTCGTGCAAGAGAAGTTTTTACCCAAATCTGATATTATGCTGAAATCCGCAGGAAATTTTAAATACGAAAAAAATAAAGGGGTGACTTTTTATACACTCTATCCGATAAAAAGCACAACTTCTTACAATTCAAGAGAGTACAAGCAGATTAATAATGTAATATCCGCAATCTCAAACAAATCCTATTCAAAACTGGAAAAAGATTTTCAGTTTTATTACAAGGACGGCTGGACACTGGGCCTAATCCCAAAGAAAGATTCACAGCTCAGCAAATACCTGAAATCAATCGAAATAGAAGGAAATACCGACATGATAACAAACATAACAATTTCTACGGTCGATTCAGGCAAAACTCATATATCTTTTAAAAAATAGGCCGAGTTTCAAAATCTTACATCAAACTCTGTTAGAGTCTTAAGAAATGATTTGCCAAATCTTCAAAAAACTGTCTTCTCGGAGAAGAAACAATAGGTCTGTCTGCGTTTTCACCTATTACACTTCTCAAATTTTCCTGATACAGAGTATTCAAAAGTGCATCAACTTTTGTAATATCAGCTTTATCACCTTCTCTTATTTTTAACAGCTCGCCGTTATCAAGAAATTTAGCACCGCATGTATTGCACACATCTATCTGTACTCCACCTGCTCCGGCACCCATTTTTACCATAGGAACATTGCATATCGGGCAATGACGGACTTCTTCTTCCTCGACTTTTTTAAATGTACGCCCCTCGATAAGCTTCATAATCTTTTCCGCATTTTCATGCGGTTCATCAAATTTATCCAACTCTCTGTTATCAAAAAATATTCCGCCGCAACCGTCAAGACAAATATCAATATTAATTCCGGCATCCGGAATCAATACCTTTTTCATTGTTTTGCCGCAAGCCGGACAAATTAAATCCAATTCCTGATTATCAGCCATAAATACTTTCTCCTATCCTAACACTAAATCACCATGTTTTTTTATATGCTCTATTAAACCGCCGTCTTCAAGAAGTTTAATCATAACCTCTGGAAGCGGTTCTATTGCGGTAATAGTACCCTTTGTAATATTTTTAAGCGTTCCCGCTTTTATATCCAAATCCAATTCGTCCCCCGCATCAATACCATCAGTATCACATTCTATTGCCAATAGTCCTATATTTATTGCATTACGATAAAAAATTCTTGCAAAAGACTTTGCTATAACCGCACCTACTCCTGCAATTTTTATGATTTGGGGAGCATGCTCTCTAGAAGAACCCAGCCCAAAATTATTTCCGGCAACAACAAAATCGCCTTTTTTCATTTCTTTTGCAAAATTTTCATCCGCATCTTCAAGAACATGCTTGGCAAATTCCTGCAAATCAGAACGCAAATGAAACAAGCGTCCGGGCGCAATATGGTCTGTTGAAATATTATCTCCGAATTTAAAAGCTTTTCCTCTCATCTCGTTTTCCTTTTACCCTATTACTATTAGCTCTAACTCTCTTTTACCCCTTTACCCCCTTAATTGAACCGGCATTACAAGATAAATATAATCTTCATCCGATACCGGAGCAAAGACCGTTGCAGACAAAGAAGAGTTGAGCTCAACTTTAATTTCTTCAGATTCGGCAATCTTAAGGAATTCAAGAATGAACTTATAATTAAAAGCAATAGCAAGCGGTTCCCCTGTATATTTAATATCAATTTCGTCCTGAGAATTACCCGCTTCCGGCGAATCACCGGAAAGCTTTAAGACATTATCGGCAAACTCAAATTTTACAATACTGTTCTTTTCGTTTACCATAACCGCAACCCTCTCCAGAGCGGAAGTTAAGTCATATTTATCAACTACGGCTTCTTTCGGAAAAGACTGCGGAATCAGTTGATTATATTTAGGAAACTGACCAAACATAAGGTTAGTTACAATTTTGGTCTTATCTATCGTTATAACAATTTTCTTTTTTTCTTTGCAAATTTTTATTGACTCAGAGTCTGTAAGCAGAGATATTTTTGATAGCTCAGCCAAGACTCTTGATGATAAAAGCATTTCAAACGGCTTTTCATCATCGGCAGACTTGTTCCGAACAACTTCCCGCACCCTTGCCAGCCTATTTCCGTCAGTTGCGGCCATTTCAAGAATATTTTTATTAACTTCACATACAACCCCTGAAAGCAAATTATTGGTTTCATATCCCGCAGCTGCAGAAACAACCTGGCGTATGGCTTTTGCAAACGGTTTTGTTTCAATCTCCATGCAGTCTTCTTCTGAGATATTTTCTTCCACACGCGGAAATTCATTTGCAGAAATCCCTATAATATCAAATTTAGAATTTTTACAGGTTATAGTAGCCGCTGAATCACTAAACTCAATATTAATCAAATCATCATTCAATCTTGAGAGTATTTCCCCCAGTTTTTTAGCCGGAAGCGTAAATTTGCCTTCCGCTTCAACATTAGCATTAATAAGTGTTATTATAGTAATATCAAAATCCGTAGCGGTAAGTTTTACCTGACTATCTCCTTCCGTTTCAATAAGAACATTTGCAAGAACCGGCTGCAGGCCTTTTACTACGGTAGCTCTTTCTACAATCTTTATACCGTTTAATAAATCGTCTTTATTGGCAGAAAATTTCATTTAATACACCCCTCAAAATATTATCGTTACAAGCTGATTTTAATACAAAAAAGTTTCTTTTACAAGAAGAGAATGCGAAACAGCATCTGAGCGAACGTGAAACCGCTCCCGAAAATTTACGAAAAAATGTTTTTTTCCGGCGAATTCAGAAATATTGACAAATCGTGGAAAATTATTAAACAAAGTGTAAACATTTGTAAATATTTATAAAAAAAAACTAAAGTTTTAAAAAAAAATGCCGATAACATATTTGTAAGCAAAAACGACAAAACCCCAGAGAATATATTAGGAAAGGATTTAGAAGTATGCGTATCGAAAACGAAATGGTATCAAGATTTAACAGACAAGAAAACACAGAAATGAACTCTTTTGAGATGTCATTATCACAAGAATTGGACTTCTTCTTTGATAATGTAATGGACACAGTCGTAGATTATTTTAAAGAAGAAGTCACCGTATAAATTCCTCCTTTATCTCTGACTCTTTAGACTCAAAAAGTACATTTTTACCCGACAGCTGCAAGTTTCACTTGCAGCTTTTTGTTATATAATTATAATATGGCAATAAAATCATGGACAGATTATTTTTTAGATATGGCAAAAACGTGTTCATCACGTTCAAATTGCCTTCGTGCTCAGGTAGGAGCGGTTATAGTCGGACAGGATAAAAAAATTAAAGCAACCGGATATAACGGAACCCCGTCCGGCGTGGAATCCTGCTATGAAAGAGGAGAATGCTACAGGATTAAGAACAACATACCGTCAGGAACCTGCTATGAAACATGCCGGTCAATACATGCTGAACAGAATGCCATTATTCAAGCAGGGCAAGACAGATGTATGGGCTCATCCATGTATATATACGGCCATAATTTTATATGCATTTTATGCAAAAGATTCATTGTTCAAGCGGGAATTGTCGATGTTTACCTCAAGAAAGACGAAAATTCACCGATTCTTCACGTTTCTGTTGAAGATATAAAACGGGAGCTCGAGTGTTAACCCTACCCCAGCCCTTTCTCGCGCACCCCTCCAAAATAATCTTATAAACAAAAGCCATATACTGCCACATATCTGCATTTACTGAAGATTTCATGATATCAGGATATGAAAACGCGCCCCACCCGAATTTCAAAGTTTCGCTTTAACTCAACTTGAAATTCTCTCCTCTGTCTTAGATTTACTCCACGCTCACAGAACTTTACCTTTAAGCCTCACGGCTTAGTCGGTTCAGCCTGTTCGCTATCCGGACTTTCATATTTACCCCTCATATTTACCCCTCATGTTTACCCCGCCCATTTACCCCTCCCATTTACCCCTCCGTCCGCAAAGCCGCTCCCGCAAGCAGCGAAGGGACCGCAACGCCTGGCGTTTGGCAAAGCTTCCCTTTGTGAGACATTATTGTTATTCATAAAAAATATAAATGTTATAAGTGCAAAAAATAATGCCATGACATTAAATAAAAATGTCATCCCGAAAGATTAGAAAAACAAACGAATATGTAGTTTTTCAATCTGTTCAGAATCTTATCGAAACACAAAAGACAATACCGGGTTGGTAAGATTCTGAGAAGTGCGAAAAATTAACCGTTTTAAATAAACTAATTCTTCTGCACTTTCAAAATGACAGAATTTTTAAAATTATCTCGGACAGTTGTGTTCAAAAGGAGAAATGTGAAGTTCTTCTCAAGCGTACAGCTTACCGTCACTTGCCAAATGTAAGAACCCCTTAACGCGTAAGCGGGAAGCGGGTTCGACTCCCTTTATATATACACAAAAAAAAGTAAGTGCGCCCGGAGACTCTGCCGAGCAAAAGGTGACTAAATGTCACGTTTTGCGAGAGGTAAGAACCCCTTAACGCGTAAGCGGGAAGCGGGTTCGACTCCCTTTATATATACACAAAAAAAAGTAAGTGCGCCTGGAGACTCTGCCGAGCAAAAGGTGACTAAATGTCACGTTTTGCGAGAGGTAAGAACCCCTTAACGCGTAAGCGGGAA
>CALUPN010000075.1 GCA_944322625.1 Candidatus Gastranaerophilales bacterium
CATAACACAATGGATATTTTGTTATGAAAATAATTATACAAGCAGGTGGAAAAGGAACAAGATTAGAGGGGCTTACTAGGAATAAACCTAAGTGTTTGGTGCCTGTAAATAATTTACCTATTATTTTTTATGCATTTCAGAAATTTCCGGATGCGGAATTTAGTATAATAGCAGATTATAAGACGGATGTTCTTGAAAAATATCTGGCAGCATTTGGAGGGAAATATAATTATCGTGTAATCAAAGCTAATAAAAAAGGTACGATTTCCGGGATAAAAGAAACAATTGCGACATTTGCTGCTGATGAACCTTTTATGATAATGTGGTGTGACCTTATTTTATCGGGCGATTTTGAGATACCGTCAGAAACAGGAAACTATATCGGGATATCAAAAGATTTTGAGTGCCGCTGGTCGTATGTGAATAATAAATTTGTCAAAGAACCGTCAAAAGAAAACGGTGTTGCTGGGTTGTTTGTTTTTGAGAACAAAAAACTTTTGGAAAATATTCCGGAAGAAGGAGCGCTTGTAGGCTGGCTTCAAACGCAGAATATAGAGTTCAAACGTTTGGATTTATATGGTTCAAAAGAAATCGGGACACTACTTTCTTATGCAGATAATACTGATGATACTCCGAGGTGTAGACCATTCAATTCAATGGAATTTAATGGAGATATAGTTGTTAAACGCGGGATTAATGAACAGGGCAAAAAGATTGCCGTTGATGAAATAAACTGGTATAAAAAAGTCAAAGAATTGGGATATGAATATATTCCGGAGATTTATGAATATGAACCTTTGACAATGAAAAAGGTTCAAGGGAAAAATATTTATGAATATGATTGCTTAACAAGAAGTCAAAAGGAAGAAATCTTAAAAAATATAATTGAAGCATTGGAAACTCTTCACAATCTGTTGCCGCCAATTCCTGCAAATCGGGAAGATTGCATAGAAAACTATATAACAAAAACATTTGATAGGTTATCTAAAATAGAACATCTTGTTCCGTTTGCGGATAGAGAATTTTTAAGAATAAACGGTCAGTATTATAAGAATATATTCTTTGACAGAGAAAAATTCAGTAAATTTTTACTCAAGCTTATACCTCAAGAGTTTAAACTCATTCATGGGGATTGTACTTTTTCCAATCTAATGTTTGATACATTTAATATGAAAACAATTTTGATTGACCCGAGGGGATATTATGGCAAAACCAAGTTATATGGGGATGTTGATTATGATTGGGCAAAACTGTATTATTCTCTGAAAGGTGATTATGATCAATTTAACCGTAAAAAATTTACTCTTGATATAAAAGATAATGAGGTTGAACTTGCGATTAAACCTAATAATTGGGAGGATATGGAAGAATTTTTCTTTGATAATATTCCTAATATAAATAAAGAGAAAATTAAAGCTTTGCATGCAGTGATATGGCTGAGTTTGACAACTTATGCGTGGGAAGATTATGACAGTATCTGCGGAGCATTTTATAACGGAATCATTCAGGCTGGAGGGATAATCTAGTGGAATTATCTACATTGGCAAAGACCTGGATACTGGATGTGGACGGAACATTGGTTAAGCATAACGGATACAAGATAGACGGATATGATACATTGCTTGACGGGGTCAGGGAATTTTTTGACAAGATAGGCAAAGATGATAAGGTTATTCTTTTGACCGCAAGAGAAGGAAAGTATTTGGAAGAATTAGAACAGTTTTTGCAAGAAAACGATATCAGGTATGATTATATTCTTTCAGATATGCCGATGGGGGAAAGAATACTTGTGAATGATGATAAGCCATCGGGTTTATGTTGTGCGTATGCGTTATGCAAAGAACGTGACAGCCGATTTGATGTAAGTTTTGAGATAAGGGAAGATTTGTAAGTTGGGAATACTTGAGAATAAAAAAGTTGATAATGTAAGAACGATAAAGCTTTTGGGTTTGCCTGTTTATCGTGTTGAAAAAGAAAAGAGGCATAAAACTCAAATGTTTTTGGGCGGATTGATAAAAGCGGATAAAAGTTTTTCTGACGGATGTGTTGCAAAAGAAATAACGGTTCTTGGTATTCCTGTAAAAAGGTATATTCAGACAGGGAATCACATACAGTATTATTTGGGTGATTATAAATTTTTTGGTGTTAATTTATGCGAAAAGTTTTCCAAAAAACATCGCAAATTATTCAAAAAATATGATGATATTTATATTTTGCATGCAAATATTGGTGAGAGTGTAATCTTTTTAAGATTGGCAAAAGCGTATTTTAACAAAAACGGTTCAAAAAAACCGTTGATTGTCGGTTTGCAGAAGTATCACAGGGATTTGGTTAAATTGATTTTACCGGATGTAGATGTTGTGGTGATGGAGAAACCAAAACTTTCTATGTATATGGAGATTGGAAAGTATGGCGGACATTCGATTCGTTTAATGTTTCCAAAGTGGCATTATGATGAAGTTGAGGATGCTTTGCGGGCAGAAAATGCTCCTGTAAAACATTTTGTTGATCAAATACTAAATCGAATGGAGCTGGATAAATCTGATTTGAGTAACTGTGATATTAAGGTTGCGGATGAGGTTAAAAACTCTTTGATGAAAAAGATTTCAAAGATTAATTTGAATATGGATAATTTTGTAATCTTTTGTCCTGAGGCGAATACTTGTGAGGATTTGGGCGAAGATTTCTGGCGGAAGTTAAAGAATCGGTATGAGTCAATGGGATATGATGTTTATTTTAATGTAACAAAAGAGGCTGACAGGTATAAAGATTGTAAACATAGTAATTTGACGGTTGGTGAAGTTTATGCACTTTCGGAATTGTCAAAAAAAATAATCGGGCTGCGCAGCGGATTAATGGATTTGTTGGTTTATGCCGACAAACCGATGGACGTAATATATACCAAAGCTCGTGAGAGGGATAGTTTTAATCTGTTGACATCGAAAGAAATACTGACAGGGTTCACAATGGAGAACTATTCAAATGTCAGAGAATTTGATGCGGATGTGATAGAAAACGAAGAATTGCTGGAGGCAGTGGGATGAAGCTGTTTGAGAAGGTGAAGATTGATTATAAAAATAACCACGAACGTGAAATTCGTTTTTTAAATATTCCAATTATTCAATATGGAAGAAAAGAAGAAAATGGGACTACTAAAAAATATTTTAAAATTTTTCCAAAAGAAAATTTTGAAATTAAATTAATAAAACAAATGATAGCTAATATTAAAGATAAATATGATGATATATATTTGCTTAGATCTGGTTTAGGTGAAGCATACTTAATTAATTATTACATAGAGGCTTGGTGTAAAAAAAATAATTCAAAAAAACCTTGTTTTTTAAATCCTAATCATCCAAGAAAAACGTGGCATATATTTAGCCCAATACCAATAGAATTAGTAGATGTAAATTGGTTAAATATGAGGATTTTAAAAAAAACAGTATATAAACTTGAGAATAATAGAGTTTTTGTTCATATACCATATAACATTGTTTATAAAATGGGGTGTAATTACCAGCAAAATTCGAGACCACACATTGAAACATTGTTAAACTTTGTAAGTTTAGATTTAAATAGTATAAAGAAACCACAAATAACATTTGAAGACGAATGTATAAATAAATGTAATGAAATACTCTCTTCAAAAAATATTGATGTGAATAATTTTATTTTTTTATCTCCAGATGCATTATCAATACCATTATTGTCAGATGATTTTTGGCAGAATTTAGAATATTCATTAAAAAAATTAGGGTTTAGCATTTATAAAAATTCAACAGAATTAAATGTTTCAGAATCTGTTTATGTCGCATCAAAAGCAAAGGCAATTATTGCATTAAGAAGTGGTTTTTCAGAGGGATTATCAGCTGTGGCAAAAAAAATGTTTGTTCTGTATACACCTTTACGAATTTACCTAAATAATGGACAAAAAGAACTATCATATATTCCTGTTGATAAATTTTTATCATCGTACACGTTAAAAAAATATCCATTTGTTAAACCTGAAACTATTTTTGAATACGATACAGAAAAAACTGAAAGTAATTTTATAATCTCTGATATTTTAGAAAAGTTAAATAATTGTGACAAAAAAGATTAGGAGTGGAAATTATTTATGTATATTTATTACTATAAAAAACAGCATGGTATTTCTAAGACAAAAATTTTGGGAATAACCATTTATAAGAAATATCAAAGTTGTGGTTATACGATAAGGAAATATTTCGCAAATTTCGTAAAAATTAAAATTAATAGTATCAATAAAAAAATTTATGTTCTTGGAATACAAGTATATTCTCGTTCTGATAAATTTAAGAAGCTAGAAAATTATATAAATACAAAACTTCAAGAATATAAAGTAAAACAACAGAAAATGTTATCTGTAGCGTTTCTTCATTCAAAAGTATTTCCACAATTTAAGGGTGTACATCTGAATGACTCAATTGTTATTATAGGATGTGGTCCTTCTCTAAGTTATTATGAACCAAATAGCCAAAATAAGCATATTGCACTCAATCGCGCTATATCATATGATAAAGTTCATTTTGATTATTATTTTTGCACAGATGCTAGAGATGATATGAGGCAATGGCTAAGTAAATATTCAAACTATAATTGTAAAAAATTTTATGGGCAGCATTTTAATTTTATAACATCAATAGATAATCGTGGTTGTGCAAATATTCCAGAAAGTGATGCAATAAGAGATAACGCATATCGTTTTTATTCCAATGCTTTTGATATGGAATTTTATCAAGATATTTCGACCTGTCCATTAATGGACTATGGTTCAATTGCTTTTTGTGCGGCTCAATTTGCTTTATATACAATGCCTAAAAAAATATATTTAGTAGGTTGTGATTGTACAAATAATGGTTATTTTAATAATACTTCTTTGCAACAACCATTAAGATTAAATAAAGTTATTAATGGATATAAAAAATTAAAATTTTTTGCACAAATATATTATCCAGATATAGAAATAATTTCAGTCAACCCAGTAGGGTTAAAAGGAATGTTTAAGGATGTATATACTCAAAGTTATGTAGATGAACATCCTGAATTATTAAATGAAAATATTGAAATACTAAAACAAAATGAAGAAAAAGAATTAATTAATAAATAAGGAGACAAAAATGAATAAACCAGTGATTATTGCTGAAATAGGGTGCAATCATAAAGGTGATATGCAAATAGCTCACAAAATGATAAAACTTTTAGGAACTTTTAAGCTCTTGAATGAAAATGCGTATATTGATATTGTAAAATTTCAAAAAAGAACAAATAAAGAACTTTTAACATTTGAAGAATATAATGCTCCACATCCAAATCCAATTAATAGTTATGGTTCAACATATGGTGAACATAGAGAATATTTAGAGTTTGATTTAGAACAAAATCGCCAACTTAAACAGTGGTGCGAAGAAGAAGGATTAATCTACTCAACATCAACTTGGGATTTAACTGCAGCAAAAGAAATCGTTAGTTTAAATCCTAAATTAATAAAAGTCCCATCAGCAAGTAATCTTAACTTTGAAATGCTTGAATATCTTAGAGATAATTATACTGGTGAAATACACTTATCATTCGGAATGACAACTCACGCAGAAGAAAGAAAAATAATTAATTTCTTCAAAGAAAAAAACAGAGCTAAAGACATGGTGATATATGCTTGTACATCAGGATATCCTGTACCTTTTGAAGATATTTGTTTAAACGAAATTACAAGAATTAAAGAAACTTATGGTAATGAAGTTAAAGCTATTGGTTTTTCAGGTCATCATTTAGGCATAGCCGTAGATATAGCAGCACTTGCATTAGGTGCAACGTATTTTGAAAGACATTTTACATTAGATAGAACTTGGAAAGGAACTGATCATGCCGCTAGTTTAGAACCTCAAGGACTAATGAAACTTGCGAGAGATTTAAGGCAAGCTTATTTAGCTCTTAACTACAAAAATAAAGAAATTTTAGATATTGAGGCAGTTCAACGTAAAAAATTAAAACATAACATTAATTTAATAAATCAATGTTAGGAGGGAACATGAAATTTATTGAAAATATTTTTTCTGTTAAAAATGAAAATAATCATAAAATTTTAACCATTTGTTGGATAAAATTTAAGTTTTATTCTCCAAGAAAAGAATTACATAATTTAAGAAATGAAATTGGAAATCAATCTATTAAAGTCAATAACCAAGTAATATCAGAATTTATAGATTTAGCAAGAGAAGAAGGGTATTTTTTATCTGCCAATAGAGGTTTTAATTTAAATCCAGAAAAAAAAGTTTTAAAAGAGCAAATAAAAAACAAGACTAATAATCATGAATATAAGATGACACATAGAAGTTGTTTATGTGGTGCAAATAATGATAAGTTGCTTGCGATAAGAGATCGTTATGGTATAGAGATTAACACAGTAATATGCAAAAATTGTGGATTGATTAGAAGTAATCCATATTATGACGAAAAAACATTAAATGATTTTTATAATATAGAATATAGAGAGTTATATACATTTGTAAATAATGATAAAGAAAAATTTTTTAATAACCAAGTAAATATTGGTAACAAAATCATTGAAAATATAATAAATAATTTTTCTTTTACTTTTGAAAATAAAATTGTATATGAAATTGGAACTGGAATGGGAGGAATTCTAAAAGCATTTAAAGATAGAGGCGCCACAATAAAGGGAGTAGATTTAGGTAAAGAATATATTGAAATTGGAAAAAGCAAAGGTTTAGATATAGAAGTTGGCAGTACAGAAACCTTGGGAAAATATGGACAAGCAGACTTAATTATTTTAAATCATGTCATAGAGCATATAGTAAATCCTGTAGATTTTCTAATGGGTATAAAAAGTTTGTTGAAAGAAGACGGATTATTATATATTGCAGTTCCTACAATAGAAACAATTCAAACAAATTATAGAAATAATATATTTCATTATTTGCAAAATGCTCATGTATATAATTTTTCACAAGAAACTTTGACATATGTCATAGAGTGTGCTGGATATAATCCAAACGCTCATATTTATTCAGATGGCGCAATAATATGTAAAAAAGCAAATAAAAATAGAGCCGTTGATGATATTAATATAGAACATTACAATTATGCAATGGCACTACTAAAAAAATGCGATATGACTTTTTATAGTGAGTACAAAAATATATGACAAATATAGCATTTATACCAGTCAGAGGTGGAAGTAAATCAATACCTTTAAAAAATATAAAATTATTAGCAGGGAAGCCACTTGTATATTGGACTGCAAAGGCTGCTAATGATGCTGTTTGTATTGATAAAGTTATTATTGCAACGGATAGCATGGAAATTAAACAAACTGTCATAGATTTTAACTTGTCAAAAGTTGAAATCTATGATAGAAAAGCAGAAAATGCACAAGATAATTCATCGACCGAAAGTGTTATGCTAGAATATTTAGAAAATAACAAATATAATAATGATGATTTATTATTTTTAATTCAAGCTACCTCACCACTTTTAAAATCAGAATTTATTAATGAAATGTATAACAAATTCATACTAGACTCAGCAGACTCTGCTTTATCCTGTGTTTTATCAAAAAGATTTTTTTGGACTCACAATGGGAAATCTATAAATTATGATTATAAAAAGCGCCCAAGAAGACAAGATTTTGATGGGATATTCATGGAAAATGGTGCTTGCTATATAAATTCTATTAAAAACATTCTTAAAGAAAAAAATAGATTATCTGGTAAGATTTCTGTGTATGAAATGCCGGAATATACGGCAGTAGAAATAGATGAACCAGATGATTTTCTATTGATTGAAAAATTAATGGAGAAATATAATGATGACTAATATCAAACTTTTTGCGACAGATGTAGATGGCACAATGACAGATGGTTGTATGTATTATGCCGAAAATGGAATTGAATTAAAAAAATTTAATTTCAGGGATGGAATGGGATTTAAATTATTAAAAGAAGCTGGAATAAAAACAGCTATAATAACATCTGAAAATACACCTATAGTAAAAAAGCGAGCTGAAAAACTTAAAGTTGACTATTTATCGATGGGGACTTGGACTAAATTAGATTTTGTCAAAAATATTTGTAATGAATTAAGTATTACGCTTGATGAAGTTGCTTATATTGGAGATGATATCAATGATATTGAACTACTCAATGCTGTCAAATATAAAGCTTGTCCAAATGATGCAGTAACAAAAGTAAAAAATCTTGAAAACATAAAAATTTTACAGAATAAAGGTGGTGAAGGTGCTATTAGAGAATTTATTGAAATACTATTATCAGAAAATTAAATAGGAAATTATGAACACTCTACTAGAAAAACTAAAAAACACACAAGCCTACATAAATTATAGCCGAATGTGGCCGTATGTTAAGCCATACTGGTTCAGGGCGTTACTTGCGATGCTCATTTGTATCCCAATAGGGTCACTCGATGCCGTTATCGCACTTTCACTTAAACCATACATGGATCTTGTCATGGTTGAAAAAACCGTTCAATCACCTTGGTATATACCTTTCGGAATAGTTGCCTTCACATCTATTCAAGGACTTCTAAACTATTCTGCTACATACCTGAACACCTGGGTTGGAGGGAAAATTACCAATGATTTAAAGATGACTCTGTATAAAAAGATGTTGACCTTTGAAACAGGTTACTTCGACAGAAAGAAATCAGGTGATATTGTATATCGTTTCAACAACGATGCCGACGTTGCCTGCTCAGGGCTTCTTGATAATCTCAAAACCTTTGTATCAAGAATTTTCTCATCAATTTCACTTGTCGGCGTTCTTTTCTATAACTCCTGGCAATTAGCATTAATAGCAATTGTTGTACTTGGTTGTGCATTCGCACCTCTGGCAAATATCAGAAAGCGTATAAAATCTGTTATGGATAAATCGGTTACCGCAGGTTCTGCTGTAATAACTGCTTACAACGAATCTTTTGCAGGGAATAAAACAATAATTTCATATAATCTTGCACCGCAGCAAGAATCTAAGTTCAAAAATATTCTATCGAATATTTTCACCCTCAAAATCAAAATGATTCAACG
>CALUPN010000076.1 GCA_944322625.1 Candidatus Gastranaerophilales bacterium
ATAAGCCGATTAAATTAACAGGAACAGGAGAAAAACTAAACGCTCTTGAGGATTTTTATCCGGAGAGAATGGCTACAAGAATTCTTGGTATGGGAGATATTGTCTCGCTTGTAGAGCGTGCGCAGGAAGTTTTTGACGAAAAGACTGCAATGGAGATGGAAAAGAAAATGGCTAAGGCTGAATTTTCTTTCAATGATTTTCTGAAAATGCAGTCGCAAATGAAAATGTTTGGTTCAATAGACCAGCTTCTCGGGATGATTCCTGGATTAAAGATTTCAAAGGACGATAGGCAGAAGCTTTCGCACGAAGGTGAAAAGCAATTTAAAAAGATTGAAGTATTTATTCAGAGTATGACCCCGGAAGAACGTGAGCATCCTGAATTAATGAATTCTTCACGGAAAAAACGTATTGCAGCCGGTGCGGGAATTCCTATTCACGAACTGAATGTATTTATAAATCAGTTTGAGCAAATGCGGAAAATGATGAAAGGAGTTTCCGATTTTAAAAAGAATATAGGCGGAAATCAGCAGAAAGCTAAACTTTCAATGCATCAAATGATGAAAAATATGAGAAGGTTCAGATGAAGTTAATAGCAGGATTAGGGAATATCGGTGATAAATATATGTTTACGAGGCATAATGCAGGATTTATGCTAATAGACAGTATTGCTATAAATTCTAACCTGACTTTCAGAGAAAATTCCAGGCTGAAATGTCTGATAACGAATGTAGGAGAATACTATTTTATAAAACCGACCACTTTTATGAACCTGTCGGGGGAAGCTGTTCGTGCTGTTACGGATTATTATAAAATTCCGATAGAAGATGTTCTGATAGTATATGATGATTTATCGTTGGAACTGGGTAAAATCAGATTCCGTCCAAACGGCTCAGATGGCGGGCATAATGGTATTAAATCGGTGATAAAACATTTGGGGACCAATGATGTGGCAAGATTAAAAATCGGAATCGGGCCGCAACCTAATATACCGTCTGAAGTTTTTGTTTTACAAAATTTTTCGAAAGAAGAACTCGATATGCTAAAAGGAACTTTAAGTAAAGCAAAAGAAGGTATTCAATGTTATTTTAAAGAGGGAATGGCGGCAGCGCAGAATAAATTTAACTAGGAGAATAATATGAATTTAGCAGAACAACTGGAGCAAAACGAGAAATATGATGAAGCATACGCGGAATATAAAAAAATGCTCGTAAAAAAAGCGGATGACATTGAGCTTTTGACAAAATTAGCTCATCTTGCATTGATTTTAGAAAAAAAGGAGGATGCAAAGACATATTATGCAAAAATTCTTGAGCTGGATCCTCCTAATATTTTAGCTCATGAACAGCTCATAGATTTGTTTTGGAATGAGGACAGATTTAAATATTATCTCTTAAGAGGTAATCTTCATGCGTTACAGCAGCAAATGAGCCATGCAAAAAATGATTATAAAAAAGCTATAGAACATGCAAAAGACCCAAAAGAAGCTCTCCCTGCAAGATATTTATATGCAGGACTTTGCGAAGGGAAGGGAAGGTTTAACGAAGCTATTGATGAATACTTAAAAATTTCGGATTATGATGATAATAATCCTGCCGTGTTTTTAAAACTGGCTGAACTTTATGAAAAAACGGAAGGACTTGTTGCTGCAATTCAAACACTTGAAAGGGGCAGAAAAGACAGAGGGTTTAAAGGAGAAATATATGAAGAAACTTTGGCCGGGTATTATATAAGGAATTCTCAGCCGGAAAAAGCGTATGAGTTGACGCAGAATGAACTTACAAAAGCAAGGGCTTTGTTTGATATGGAGAAAAATGAAGCCGGCTACGATATTTTGATGAAAAATAAATCAAAGTATGCTAATGAAAAGACTTTTCATTCCCTTCTTGCTCAATACTATTTTCAAAAAGATATGTTTGATGATGCGTTTAAAGAAATTGATGAGTTTGCAAAGCTTGATTCTAACTCACCCTTGATTTACCAGATGCGGGCGCTTATTTATGAAAAGAAAGATGACGGATTTAATGAACATGTAAATTGGGGTAAATATAATATTTTAAGAGGTGAAAGGGATGTAGCTTTGAATGAATATCTGACGGCCTACAGATTTGATGATAAAAATGTTGATTTAATAGAAACAATAGCAGCGCTTCTTGAGGCAGAGGGGGACAAGACTAAAGCTAGCGAATTTTATGAGAGGTTGGCGGATGTCGATTCTAAAAATAAACTGGCTCTTGAAAAATTAGCCGAATTCAGAGAATCAATAGGCGATAATTATGGCGCAATTGAATATATGGACAGGCTTAAAGAAATTGACCCCAGAAATCAATTTGTGAAAGATAATTATGCGAAAATTAAGGATGCTGCAGAGAATGGCGGTCTGATGTCATTTTTCAAAAAGATTTTTGGGAAACGTATGGGGGTATAGCTTAATTTTATGTCAAGCGTAAATTAAGCTTTGATATGGAGAATTTATGAAAACAGTTACACTTATAAAAGGTGATGGCATCGGGCCGGAAATAACAGATGCAGTTATAAAAATAATAAATGCTGCAGGTGTCGCAATAGATTGGGATATTCAAACAGCAGGTGCAGATGTAATTGAACGAGAAGGCTCTCCGCTTCCGAGCCGTGTTATAGAATCAGTTAAAAAGAATAAAGTAGCATTAAAATCTCCCGTTACTACTCCTGTTGGCAAGGGGTTCCGCTCTGTTAATGTTCAGCTGAGAAAAGAGCTGGATTTATATGCAAACCTCCGTCCTTGCTATAACTTACCGAATGTTAAAACCAGATATGATAAAGTTGATATCGTTGTAATAAGAGAAAATACAGAAGATTTATACGCAGGAATCGAACGCCAAATCGATGAAAATACGGCAGAAAGTATCAAAAGGATTACAAGAGGGGCGTCTGAAAGGATTGCAAAATTTGCGTTTGATTATGCGGTTAATAATAACAGAAAAGAGGTTTGCGTTGTAACAAAGGCCAATATCTGTAAGCTTTCAGACGGGCTATTCTTAGAAAGCGCAAGAAAAATAGCCTCTTTATACCCTCAAATAAAGTTTAGAGAAATACTGGTAGATAATTGCTGTATGCAGCTTGTTCAGAACCCCAACCAGTTTGATGTACTTTTACTTCCCAATCTTTATGGTGATATTGTTTCAGACCTTTGTGCAGGCCTTATCGGCGGGCTTGGTATTGCTCAAGGTGCAAATATTGGCTCCGACTATGCTGTATTTGAACCTGTACACGGCTCAGCACCGGATATTGCAGGACAGGACAAAGCTAATCCGACAGCGCTTTTGATGTCTGCAATAGAAATGCTTAATTATATCGGAGAAGAAGAGGCTGCTAAAAGAATAAAACTTGCTCTCTTTGAAACTTTAAATGCCAATATAAAAACTGCTGATTTAGGCGGTAATGCTAAATGCTCAGAATTTACCCAGGCTATTATAGATAGGCTTACAGTCTTATCAAAAAACAAATAGTCCAAAAGAAAATATAATAAAATAATAAGACAAATTCTAAATAAATGTTAACTTTTGTAAAAAATACTTAGAATTTATTAAAGTTTTTCACAGAATTGCCGTTAACATGCTTATACTAATTTATTAATTTATAAATTTAAAAGGAGAGCATAATGAGCCAAATTTCGTTAAACACAAATTCTAGTGCAGAATTATACAAATCGTGGCAGGAGAAACTAAAAGCAGAGCAGGCAAAAAAAGCAGAACTTCAAACAAAGCAAACAGAACTAACAACAGCTACTAATGATATTAATGTAAAAACAAATGCTCAAACACAAGCAGAAACGAGAGTTGCAAATACAACACAAAATGTAACTAACCTTATGAACAGTCATAATGCGCTGTCCCAGCAGTGGAACATTGCAAACAATCAGGTTGCAAATCTTGCCTCTCAACTAGCAAAATCTCCAGAGGATTCCCAGCTTCAGGCAAAATATGATAGTGCAAAAGCAAATCTTCAGAGTCTTGAAATAAGTCTTAAGGAAATCAACACAAAACTTCAAGCAGCAAAAACAGAGCAAGAAGAGGCAGAGAAAGCACTGGAAAAAGCAAAAACAGAACTCCTAGAAGCAGAGGCTCTACAGAAAGAACTCGAAAGTTCGGTTACAGAACTTGAGGGAGAAGTTGTAACCCTAGGTCAAGAAGTTCAAACTGCCCAACAGAGTTATGAAACAGCAAAAATCCAAGAAGCAGAAGAGGCAGCTGCTGTAGAAAATTCAGGACGACTAACAGAAGAAGAGGCTCTTGAGGAAGGATATACTCTTATAAAAACTGCTGAAGATTTGAGAAATATTGAGCAGAATCCTTCCGGTAAATATATTTTAATGAATGATATTGACCTTTCCGGTATAGATTGGGTTCCCCTATGCCAGGGTATTGCAGAAGACGGAAGCGATATATTCAGCGGTATTTTAAATGGTAATGGTTACTCCGTAAAAAATTTGAACATAAGTGTTGATGACGGAACAAAAACAGAAAATGTTGGTTTCTTTGGAGTTACAGAGAACGCTACAATCTCTGATATTAATTTTGAAAATGCAAATATACAAACACCCGAAACGTACAATAAAGGGTCAGTTGGTGTAATTGCAGGTACTGCAAGAGGAACCTCCTTTGAAAACATTACGGTCTCAGGAAATGTGAGCGGTCATCAGAAGACCGGGGGTTTGGTCGGTAGTGTCTCGGATTATAGTATTATTACAGATGATGGCGAAACGATTCTTTATAATAGTTCGTTTAAAAATGTCACATCTGACGTAAATATCAATTCTTCTTATTATGCAGGCGGTCTTGTCGGCTATGTTGACTCAACCTATGCTAATGACATGGTTATTGAAAATTGCACTGCAAACGGAAATATCAATGTAAAAGAAAAATGTGCAGGCGGCTTTATTGGAGAGGCTGGCAGCACTATAATTACAATCAATAACAGTACAAGTAATATGAATATATCCTGCGAAAATCCGGACGGATTACGTCTTGGAGGATTCGTCGGCTGTGCAAACGGCAGCAAAATTGCCTTCTGTAACTCAGAATACAATGGCAGCATAAATGCTGAAGGTGAGTTTAAAGGAGATTACTACGGATATTATATGAACGATTCGCATGTAACAATTTTTGAACTTGAAGCAGGACTCCCCGTTGACGACATCTTAAATATTGAAGGCATTGACAGTCTTACTCCGGTCGTTAATCAAGAAACTGGAGAAGCAACTTATAATGTTAATGTAAGCACGCTTAATGGACTGGACAAAATCGTTGCACTGGTACGTAATAATCCGCAATTGGCTGAACTTATCACATTTAACGTTCTTTTCGATTTTGAGTCAATGGACAATTCATATAACACATCTTCATATTCACAATATGGTGTTGTTCAACATCTTTATGAAGAAACCGATCAAAATGGAAATAAGACAACTGTAAATGAAGTATACATAGATAATGAAATTGATCTTGAAACAACATTCCACGCTCAGACATTTATTAATGCTACATATACACCAACTACAACATATGAACGGACTTTAGTTAATGGTCTTTGGAAGGATAGTGACAATAATTATTATGTTGAGAGAAATGGACAGTTTATAAAAACCACTCTTGAATTCTTCTTTGAAAACCAGAGAACTTCAATAACAACACGTTTAGATAGTGACGAAATCAAATATCGAGAGCGGTTAACATCAATGGTATACTATTACCAGCTTCAGATGTATGCTGCACTTGCTGAACAATTAGGACTTCCTGCAGATTATATGCCTCAAAAGATTGAAGAACCTGAATACCAGTATCTGAAGCAACGGCTTGAAAATGGAGAAACATTAACTCCAGAAGAATACCTTGCACTTTCTGTATATGATTTGGACAATAAAATTATCAATCTTGTTGCAGAAACCACCCATAACCAAGGTTGTGGAATGGGAGGCGATGCTTCTTTCTTAGATGAAACAAAAGCTATTCCTCTAAAAGACGAAGATGGCAGAATTAGATATACTACGCTTAGTGGTATTGAACTACGCCAAAGACTTGACGAAGAGGGAAATCTCTTATTTGACGAATATGGAGATCCTGTATATGAAAATCTTGATGGAAGTGATTATCTTGGTTTAGAAGAAGTCTACGTTCAAAGAGGGTATCCAAAACAAGATGAAAATGGGAACATGCTGTATTCCGATGAGGAAGGGCGCTCTTTGACCCAAACAACTGACGAAGACGGAAATCAAGTTTATACATATGAAGATGGAACCGTATATGAAGGTGATACAGAGAAGCTTACTCAACAACTTGAAGAATATAACCTTGGCGAAGAGTACAAAAACTTGGAAGACCAAATGAAAGATATGCTTAATGAAACTAAAGGTGTTACAGAAAGTGACGAAACTGTTTCTACAACAGCTGCTGCAGAATCGGACACCAACATAGAGCAGATAAAAAAAGAAATTGAAATAGAAGTTGAAAAAGAAAAAGATGAAGAGCCACTGCTTTAAGCAGGCATTGGCTTAGCTTTTTCTTAATCTATCTACGAAATTTTTTAATCTTTTCAGTGCAATTTTCAGGCTATCAATAGAATAGGCGTAAGAAATCCTGACAAATCCTTCACCGCTTTCTCCAAATGCGTTGCCAGGCACGACTGCAATTTTTTCTTCTTCAAGAAATCTTGTAGCAAATTCTTCGCTTGTCATTCCAAACTCTTTTATACAAGGAAAAACATAGAATGCCCCAAAGGGTTCAAAACACTCTAAGTTCATTTCTTTAAACGCGTTTATCAAAAACCTTCTGCGCTGATTGTAAGCTGTTTTCATCATCTTTACGTCATCATCCCCGTTTTTAAGAGCTTCAACTGCTGCATACTGGCTTGTTGTCGGAGCACACATAATTGCAAACTGGTGGATTTTTGTCATCTGCTTAATAATATTTTCGGGTGCACAGGCATAACCTAAACGCCAGCCGGTCATTGCATAAGCTTTTGAAAAACCGTTAATAAGAATTGTCCGCTCTTTCATACCATCCAGTGATGCAATAGATACGTGTTCGTTTTTATAAGTTAATTCCGCATAAATTTCATCGGACATAACATAAATATCGTTTTCTTTGATAATTTTTGCAATATCTTCCAAATCTTTGCGCTCCATAATAGCGCCTGTCGGATTGTTAGGAAATGGCAGAATTAAAACCTTTGTTTTATCGGTAATTGCAGCTTTAAGCTCGTCTGCCGTCAATCGGAATTCATTTTCAGCCTTTAAGTCTATAATAACAGGCTTCGCTCCTGCTAATACGGCGCAAGGTTCATATGATACATACGAAGGCTGCGGTATTATAACCTCATCTCCGGGGTTAACAAGCGCACGCAGTCCAATATCAATAGCTTCCGAGCCACCCACTGTTACAAGAACTTCTTTATTTGGATTATAGCTGACATTCTGGCGTCTTTTTAAATAATTGCAGATTTCTTCCCGCAATTCTTTTAAACCGGCATTAGAGGTATAAAAAGTCTTTCCCTTTTCCAGCGCAAAAATACCCTCGTCTCTGATATGCCACGGAGTATCAAAATCAGGCTCGCCGACTCCGAGCGAAATAGCATCTTTCATCTCGCTTACTAAATCAAAGAATTTTCTGATGCCTGATGGTTTCAAACTCTCTACCGCTTCTGAAAGAGGCTTTGTCATGGTGTTATTATCTCCCTCTCGTCTTCCCTCTTTTTATCAAAAACAGTTCCGTGGTCTTTGTATTTTTTTAGGATAAAATGTGTTGCTGTACTTAAGACGCTGTCCAGAGTAGATAATTTATCAGAGACAAAACTTGCAATTTCTTTTAAGGTCTTTTCTTCTAAAGTCACCAGAAGGTCATAACCGCCGGAAATCAGATAAACCGACTTAACCTCCGGATAATTGTAAATTCTCTCCGCAATCCTGTCAAATCCTTGTCCTCTCTGCGGTGTAACCTTAACTTCTATAAGCGCCGTAACTTTTTCAATAGAAGTTTTATCCCAGTTAATAAGCGTATGATATCCACAAATTATCCCTTCCTGTTCAAGTTTAACAAGCTCTTCTGCGGCTTCTGTTTCATTCACCCCCAAGAGAACCGCCAACTCATCCAAGCCCATTCGGCTGTTTTTTTCAATTAATGCTAAAAGTTCATCTCTCATAAAAATCTACCTTATAAAATTTGTATAAATCCGCTCTTCCTGTTTAGGAATTTCAATTCCGGAGCGTTTGCCGATTTCTATACATTTAAGCAGCCATGCCATGTTTCTTGCGAGGTTTCTCATGGTCTGCAAGCCTTCCTGATCATCAATAACATCATCAGCTGCTTTACCGTGGACATTATTCCAGTAATTAGAAGAAACAACCGGCATATTTGCGATTGTAAAGTATTTATTCAAAACATCAAAACTCGCCGTAGTACCTGCGCGTCTTGCAGAAGCGATTGCAGCTCCGGGTTTGTATTGAAACGCATATCCTCCGGCATAAAAAGCTCTGTCTAAAAGAGAAAGCAGCCTTCCGGACGGGTGAGCGTAATATACGGGAGTTCCAAACACAAAACCGTCAAATTCTTTTGCTTTATTGATAAAATCATTAACCATATCATTGAATACGCATTCACCTGTAGTTTTGCAGGCATTACAACCGCAGCAATCCCTGATTTCGGGATTTCCAAGCTGAAATATATCGGTATCAATTCCCTCATGATTTAAAATTTTTGCAATTTCACTTAACGCAGTATATGTGCATCCGTTTTTATGCGAACTTCCATTTACCAATAAAACCTTCATACCACCTCACATCTAACCAGTAGCTTTCACCATTAAGGCAGACTTGTTGTTATAATACCATCTTGTATCCTGCCTCTGTCTGCTGTCCATGTATTCTTTTCTTTTTGGTTACTTTTTCTTTTTAGTAAAGAAAAAGTATCTGCCGATGGGGAGACTCGAACTCCCGACCTACTGATTACGAATCAGTTGCTCTACCACCTGAGCCACATCGGCATATAAAATATTTTAATATGGTATA
>CALUPN010000077.1 GCA_944322625.1 Candidatus Gastranaerophilales bacterium
CTTATGTGAATGAAGAACTTGTCGGAAAGGCTGTGAAACCTTTCAGGGATAAAATTATTTTGACAACAAAATTTGTACCTGTTTTTCAGCCGGGACAGGAAATTCCGGAGGGAAAACTAAGCAAAAAAGGTGTAACAAATGCTTTAAACGATTCTCTAAAGAGATTGCAAACCGATTATATTGATATTTATTATGAGCACAGAGTTCCTTTGGACAGTAATGTGGAAGAGGTTGCAGGCTGGATGGGAGAATTTATTAAAGAAGGTAAAATTCGTGCGTGGGGGCAGTCTCAATCAACGCCGGAACAGATTAAAAAAGCACATGCAATAACTCCTCTGACTGCAATTCAAAGTGAATACTCAATGATGGAGCGGATGTTTGAAAAAGATGTAATACCGCTTTGTCAGGAGTTAAATATCGGTTTTGTTGCATTTTCTCCCATGGCAAGCGGATTTTTAAGCGGAAAGTACAACAAAAATACACAATACAAAGGCGATGATGTAAGAAGAGTTATTACAAGGTTTAGTCCTGAAAATGTAGAAAAAAATCAGCCGCTTTTGGATTTGCTTAATGAAGTTGCTAATAAAAAAGGGATTTCGCCTGCTCAAATTTCTTTAGCCTGGATGCTACACAAATATCCTCATGTTGTGCCAATTCCCGGCATGAGAAAAGATGAAAGAGTTATAGAAAATCTTGGTGCGGCCGATATTGAGCTTACGGAGGAAGAATTTAACAATATTGAAAAAGAATTAAATAAAATAACAATATACGGAAATAGAACAGATGAAGATATTCACAAACTCGGAACCGTAAAAGCAATAGATTATAAATGAAAATAATCTATTGACTGATAGCTGCTCTAATGTATTAAAATTAATTTGTTAAAAGTTTTAAAAGGTAATAAAAGAACAATGAGAAATTTTTTATTAATAATATTTGTAAGTATTATACTACTGAGCAGCTTAACGGTATTAACCGGATGTAAAATGAAAACGGAGGGAAAAGTTATGACAAATAAAAAAGTGCTGGTTGCTTATTTTAGTGCTACAGGCACAACAAAAAGACTTGCTGAAAAAATTGCCGGTGTAACAGGCGGAGACTTATTTGAAATCAAACCGGAAAAACCTTATACCGCTGCAGATTTAGATTGGACTAATAGTAACAGCAGAACTTCTCTTGAAATGAAGGATAAAAATTGCCGCCCTCAAATTGCTTCTAAAATAGAAGATATTGAAAAATATGAGGTGGTTTTTGTTGGATTTCCTGTCTGGTGGTACAGAGAGCCTTCAATTATAGATACGTTTATGGAATCTTATGATTTTTCAGGTAAACTTGTTATTCCGTTTGCGACATCCGGCGGAAGCCCTATCGGAAATTCCGGAGAAAACATGCAAAAGCTTGCTCCTGATGCAAAAGTGCTTGAGGGTAAATGTTTTCCGGTAAACGTATCAGAAGACGAATTACAAAACCGGATAAAAGAGTGGTTGGAATAAATTTAAGCTTTATCCGCAGAGGATAGATTTGAAAGGATTACGGCTGATATCATAAAAATACAGCCCAGAATTTCTTTCGGTATCATTGTTTCGCCTAAAATCAAAGTACCGCCGATTACGGCAAAAACGGATTCTAAACAGAGAATAAGAGACGCTACTGTCGGCTGGGTGTATTTTTGGCCGTAGATTTGCAGTGTATAAGCAACTCCGCAGGTTAAGACACCGGTAACAAAAAGAGATGCTCTGCAGGCAATTATTGATGCAATTTCCGGAGTTTCCAGCATAAGCATAGGAACAGCCGATAAAATTCCCACCACAAAGAATTGTACACAGCACGCTTTTACGGCATTAATCCGTTCTGAATAATAATTTACAATAAGAATTTGCAAACCGTAGAAGAATGAGCCAAACAGCAGAAGTATATCGTAGAAATTAAACCCGCCTCCGGATTTGAAACATAAAAGATATAATCCCAAAACCGCGAGACAAACACTTATTACAACTTTTTTGCTGAGTTTATCTCCCTGCAAAACAGCAATAAGAGGAACAAATACAACATAGAGAGCAGAAATAAATCCGGCTTTTCCGGCTGTTACATACTGCATACAATACTGCTGGACACTCATTGCAAGAAATAAAGATATACCGCATCCGATTCCGGCTCTTGCAAGGTTCATATGCTGGAAACGCTTTTTCCTTTTGCTTCTTTTATCGGGTTTAGAAAATTTAAACCACGCAATAACGGGTAAAAGGCTTAAGCCGCCTAAAAAGCTCCTTACGGTATTAAAGGTAAACGGCCCTATATGCTCCATACCTTCTCTCTGGGCAACAAAAGACAATCCCCAGATTACTGCGGTTAATATAAGCGCAAGATTACCCAGAATTCTTTTCTTCATATCTGCATTATATTACAAAAAAATTAATATTTCTTTGTAACCCATAGGAGGTGATAGCCATACTGCGTCTCAACCGGTTCGGACACTTCTCCTATATTCCCGTTAAACGCAGCTTCTTCAAACGGCTTAACCATTTGACCGCGCCGGAAGCATCCTAAATCTCCGCCGTTTTTACCGGAAGGGCACTTTGAATAAATACGGGCATAATATTTAAAATCATCAAAATTATTTATTTGGCTTTTTAATTTAACCGCATCGGCTTCAGTCGGAACAAGAATATGATTTGCACAAACAGTGCTGAAATCCTCCGCCGCAAACGCCTGCATGCCTGAAAGCATAAGCATTAATACAAATACTTTTTTTATCATTTACTCCTCCTTATTTACCCCTCCTTATTTACCCCTCCTTATTTACCCCTCTTCCTTTATGGCAATTTTAGCGCGCTTCCATAATTCGTTAAATTCCTCATATGTATATTCTTCAAACGGCTTTTCTTTAATTTCTTCCATTTTTTTGAAACGTTTTATGAATTTTTTATTCGCTCTTAAAAGCGCCTGCTCTGCATCAATTTTATACCAGCGGGCAAGATTAACTGTCGCAAAGAAAATATCGCCCATCTCATCTTCCATTTTTTCTCTGTCACCGGATTTTACAGCTTCTTCAAATTCTTTGTATTCTGATTTTATGCACTCTTTTAAGCTCTCAACAGAATCCCATTCAAATCCGACTTTAACAACTTTTTTGCTTATCTTTTGTGCTGACATTAATGCGGATTGTGATTTTGAAATCCCATCCAGAATTGATTTCCGGTATGTTTTTTCTTCTTTTTTCAGCTTATCCCAATTATCCAGAATATCCTGGGTAGAGTTTACTTTTTGATTTCCGAATACATGCGGATGGCGGTGAATAAGTTTATCGCTCAATTCTTTTGCAACATCTTCTATATCGAATTCGTTATTATCTTTTGCAATCTGTGCATGCAAAACTACCTGCAAAAGCACATCTCCAAGCTCCTCTCTAAGGTTTGCGCTATCTCCGTCATCAATTGCATCAACAGCCTCATAAGCCTCTTCAAGCATATTAGGCCGCAGGGATTTATGTGTCTGCTCCCTGTCCCACTGACAGCCGTTTTCACTCCTCAAAATGGCAATAATATCTACTAATTTTTCCAAATTCGGATATTTCATAGCTAAATTATAACACAATAATTGTTATGCTGAATAACCGGCAAGGAATAAAAAAGAGATGAAGTATGTTTTCCTTATGACAAAAACTTGTAGCTGTTTTGTTATCCGCTCAGCTTTATTATGTTTGTGTTTTATCGGGCTACCATTAGGGCCGGGAATGCACTGTGCTTCTTCTCTCAAGGGAAGGAGTGCTGTACGTTTGGCGTGCGCAAAGCCGTTCTATCAAGGGAATGAGTGCTGTAAGTTGGGCGTGTGCAAGGCCCCCTCCCTTTTGAGGGAGGCTGGGGTGGGTGCTGATTGATATTGAAAAGTTAAGGAGTTTATAAGTTGAAGAAAAATTATTTTATTGTGGCAGACTGAAGTCTACCCTACAGCCTGAAGCCTACAATACTGCAAACAAGTCTTGCGCCGCGAACGTGTTATGCGTAAGCATAACGATAGTGAGCGAAAAAGTGCGGGTTTACCCGCAGCAGCCATTCAATCCCACGCCCGCAAGGGCGTAGAAAACAATAGCGTATTTTCTCTTTCTTTTGGTCTCTTTTCTTTCTCTTTTATTCGCAACAAAAGAGAAAGAAAAGGACATGAAAAAAGATTTATAAAAGATAATTTTTTGAAATAAACTTTATGCTATTAGTTTTCCCTTACGGGCTGGCACCCATCCCGGCCTTCCCTCAAGGGAAGGGGTATGGTACGTTAGGCGTGCGCAAAGCCCCCTCCCTTATGAGGGAGCGGATTTGCGGACGTACGGTAGTCAGGATAGCGAACAGACTGAACCGGCTAAGCCGTGAGGCTTGAAGGTGAAGCTCTGTGAGCGTGGAGCAAATCCAAGACAGGGCTGGGGCGGATGATGGTTAGAATTTAGAAGTTTAGAAAAATTTGTTTTAATAGCTTTTTAAATATAAAATCACAAACTGATATTTAAGGCCCGATTCATTATATTTATCTCTTTCACCTTAATAAAATCTTAATAATTGTTGTAAAAACAACTGTACTATATTTTATTTACGCGCTATAATATTGTTAATGAAGTAGTAGAAAAGGAGTCCTTCGGGACAAAAAAGACAAGGAGATTAAAATGTCAGAATTAACATTAGAAAAACAATCTTCTACAACTGATTTCGTTGGCGGTAAATGGCAATCTGAAATCAATGTAAGAGATTTTATTCAAAGAAACTACACTCCGTATGACGGAGACTCAAGCTTCCTTGCAGGACCTACGGAAGCTACAACAAAATTATGGCAAGAATGCTGTGATTTGTTTAAAAAAGAACGTGAAAACGGCGGTGTTTTGGATATGGATACAAAAATCGTATCTACTATCACTTCACACGGCGCAGGCTATATTGATAAAGATTTAGAAAAAATCGTCGGGCTTCAGACAGATAAGCCTCTAAAACGTTCTTTGCAGCCGTTTGGCGGTATCAGAATGGCTGAAACTTCTTGCAAATCTTACGGCTATGAAGTTGATCCGGAAATTACCGAAATATTTACTAAATACAGAAAAACTCATAACCAGGGGGTATTTGATGTTTACACTCCTGAAATGAGAGCTGCAAGACACGCTGCAATTCTTACAGGTTTGCCGGATGCTTACGGAAGAGGCCGTATCATAGGCGACTACAGAAGAATTGCTCTTTATGGTATCGACAGATTAATCGAAGATAAAAAAGAACAACATGCTTCTGTTGACGGTGAAATGACTCCTGATAAAATCCAATTAAAGGAAGAATTAGCTGAACAAATCAGAGCTTTGGAAGAAATGAAAGTTTTGGGCCAAACATATGGCTATGACATTTCTCAACCGGCTAAAAATGCTAAAGAAGCTATTCAATGGTTGTACTTCGGCTACTTATCAGCTGTAAAAGAACAAAACGGTGCAGCTATGAGCTTAGGCAGAACTTCTACTTTCTTGGATATCTTTATTGAAAGAGATTTAAGAAACGGTGTTATCACTGAAGAAGAAGCTCAAGAAATGATTGACCACTTCATTATGAAGTTAAGATTAGTTAAGTTCGCAAGAACTCCTGAATACAATTCATTGTTCTCAGGCGATCCGACTTGGGTAACTGAATCAATCGGCGGTGTTGGTATCGACGGACGTCACATGGTTACTAAAAACTCTTTCAGATACCTTCACACTCTTGAAAACTTAGGTACAGCACCAGAACCGAATATGACAGTATTGTGGTCTAAGAGATTACCTCACAACTTCAAACAGTATGCAGCTCATATCTCTATCACAACTTCATCTATTCAATACGAAAACGATGATTTGATGAGAGTTACTCACGGTGATGATTATGCAATCGCTTGCTGCGTATCTTCTATGGTTGTAGGTAAAGAAATGCAGTTCTTCGGCGCTCGTGCTAACTTGGCTAAGTGCTTATTATATGCAATCAACGGCGGTGTTGATGAAAGATTAAAAACTCAAGTTGGTCCAAGATTCAGACCTATCACTTCTGAATACCTCGACTTCGATGAAGTTATGGAAAGATATGAAGATATGATGGAATGGTTAGCAGGTCTTTATGTTAATACATTGAACTGCATTCACTACATGCACGATAAATATTGCTACGAAAGATCTCAAATGGCTCTTCACGACAGAGACGTTAAGAGATATTTCGCAACAGGTATTGCAGGTCTTTCAGTTGTTGCTGACTCACTTTCTGCAATCAAGTATGCAAAAGTTAAAACTATCCGTGATGAGGATGGCATCGTAGTTGACTATGAAGTTGAAGGCGATTATCCGAAATACGGTAACAACGACGACAGAGTTGACCAATTTGCGGTTAATATCGTTAAGAAATTCATGAATATGATTAGAAAACACTATACTTATAGAAATTCTATTCCTACAATGTCAATCTTAACAATTACTTCAAATGTTGTTTACGGTAAGAAAACAGGTAACACACCTGACGGCCGTAAAGCCGGTATTCCTTTAGCTCCCGGTGCTAACCCGATGCACGGACGTGATTCTCACGGTGCTGTTGCTTCATTAGCTTCAGTTGCTAAGCTTCCGTTCAATGATGCTCAAGATGGTATCTCAAATACTTTCTCTATCATTCCTAACGCTTTAGGTAAAGACGAAGTATTCATGGGCGATTTGGACATTCATTTAGACTGCGGATGCTGCGAAGGAACATGCCAATAGGGGTAAATGAAATTAGTGAGTAGTGAACAGTGAATAGTGAATAGAAAAATTTAAAACTCTAGTCACTATTCACAAATCACTAGTCACCTTTTAAGAAAAAATAAAACATAGAAAGGCGATAAAAATGACTACTCAACAAGAAGAAAATTTAATAAATTTATTAGACGGTTATGTTGAAAAAGGCGGACACCACTTAAACGTAAACGTATTCAACAGAGAAACATTGCTTGATGCTCAAGCACATCCTGAAAAATACCCGCAATTAACAGTTAGGGTTTCAGGTTATGCTGTAAACTTTATCAAGCTAACTAAGGAACAGCAGGATGATGTTATTTCAAGAACATTCCACGCTTCTTTAGGTAACAGCTGCGGTTGCTAGCAGGAAAAAGTTATCAGTAGACTAAAGTCTGCCTTGCTTTTTTAATAAAATCGGGGTTAAATGAATTTCATTTAACCCCGATTTGTTTCTAACCTTTTAAGATTTGGATTTTATCTGATTTGTGCAAAAATTTCGGCTCTATTTACGGTTTTTTGCTCAGATGTATCAAGGTTTTTAACGGTAACTTTGTTTTCTTTAATTTCATCTTCACCTATAATCAGAGCGTATTTGGCTATTTTGGACGCTTTTTCGAGTTGTTTAACAAATTTCTTGTTTGTCAAATCAAACTCAGCGCTGATTCCTTTTGCCCGCAATTCTTCGGTAAGCTTTATTGCTTCCGGCGGTTCGTTTGAAACTACAAAAGCGGTTGTTCTTATATCTTCTTTTTCTCCGATAAGTGAAGCAAGCCTTTCCATACCCATTGCAAACCCGACAGCAGGAGTATCTTCTCCGCCGAGGTTTTTAACGAGGCTGTCATAACGTCCGCCGCCGCAGACTGCGTTTTGGGAGCCGAGATTGTTTGATTTTATCTCAAATACAGTTCTGTTGTAATAATCAAGCCCTCTTACAAGAAGCTTATTGATTGAATAATTGATATTTAAAGTATTAAGATAACTTTTTAGTTCATTAAAATGTTCTGCACATTCTTCGCAAATAAAATCAGATTGTATCACTTGCTGAATTTCAGGTTTCGCGTAAATTTCTTTGCACTCTTCAACTTTGCAGTCTAAAAGACGCAGAGGATTTTTTTCATATCTTGCCCGACAATCAGGACAAAGCTCGGGTAAATAAGGTTTTATTACGGATTTCAGCTTGGTTTTAAATTCTTCCCTGCATTTGGGGCACCCGAGAGAATTTAATTCAACGCTCAAATTGTTTAATCCCAGAGCTTTTAGATAATTTACCGCCATTAAAATAACTTCCGCATCCGCTGTCGGCTGTTTAATCCCAAAAACTTCTACTCCGACCTGATGGAACTGTCTCTGCCTTCCTGCCTGCGGGCGTTCATAGCGGAACATAGGGCCTTTATACCAGAGCTTAACCGGAGCGGAAAGCCTGTGCATCCCGTTTTCAATAAATGCTCTTACGACTCCTGCAGTGTTTTCGGGACGAAGTGTAAGCGAGCGTTCACTTTTTTCAAACGTATACATTTCTTTGTTAACAATATCAGTTGTATCGCCCACCCCGCGCGCAAAAAGCTCTGTTGCTTCAAAAATCGGAGTTCTAATCTCTTTTGCGCCGTATTCCGTAAAAATCTTCCTTGCAGTATCTTCCATAAAATGCCATAGGGGCACCTCCGGAGGTAATATATCTTTTGTTCCCTTTTGTACTCTTATTATTGCCATAAATTTTAATTCCTTTATATAGTTATAATTGTACTATATAAATAAAAATGACAAAACTTATTTTTAAATTTTTCGTCTATTAACAGAAATTTTCCATTAAATGACACTGCTGTCCGGTAAAAAAATAAAAAAAGTAGGACATAGTATAAATTTGCTATTCCTTGTTTCAAAAATTTGACCGGACAATCAAATAGAAAATCAGCCTTCAAATTTTATTGTCATTCTGAAAGCGCAGAAAATCGGAGTAAATCATTATATCGGGAATATTTTGTTTAATCCGATTTTCAAGCTGTTCAGCATGACATCGGGCAGGTTCTACGCCTGGCGTAGCACTTCCCTCGCCCCTTGTGGGAGAGGGTAGAATTTCAAGTTGAGCTAAAGCGAAAC
>CALUPN010000078.1 GCA_944322625.1 Candidatus Gastranaerophilales bacterium
TGAGCGAAACTTTGAAATTCGGGTGAGGGGTCTTTTTTATGTCTTTACATCATATAATCGCAGGCAAATTGTGACAGATACTTATATATGATTTTCTCTTTTGAATTTTTCTTGAACACTAATGCCTATATTGGATCCTGACAATAAATTTTATAAACTGATACAACCAGATTTGGTACAAATTTTTTAGAATTATTAACTTTTGTAAAGCTAAATTTGCAAGCTGAAATTCAGTAAGTATAATAGTTTTACGATTTTTAAAGAGATTTACAAAAAATTTGAACAAAAAAAAATAGCAATTTTTATTTCGTTTGAACGTTTACATATATATAAGTCATAATGATGTAATGATTTATGGGATTAAAATAGAAAATAATAGTAAGTTGTAAAAATATAGGAGTAATTAGTTATGGCAGACGATTTAACAATCCAAGGGGTAAATCCTCAAGTACAGAAGAAAGACAACACTGGTCTTTATACCGGTATTGGTGCTCTTGCAGGTGCAGGTGCAGGTTATGGCATTGACAGATGGACTACAAAGCCGCAGTATTCATCTTTTAATGATTTAGTTGCTGAAAAACAAGATACTTTCAATGACAAAGTAAAGAATGCTTCTGATGATACAAAAGGTGTTTGGGAAAAAGCAAAACAGGCAAGAGAAGCCGGTGAAAAAGCAGGTAATGACTGGGAATCTGAATTAGCTAAATACCAAGAAGCTCATAAAGACGGTGATATAATTCCGGATGACAATTACAAAAATCTTGAAAAAGATTTAGAAGCAAAAAAACAAGCTGTAACTAATAAAAGAGCTGAGCTCGAAAAAATAGAAATAGAAAAAATAAAAACTAGTTCCAAGGGCAATTCTCCTAAAACCCTTTATGAAGCTTATAATTCTTTAGCTCAACAAATTTACGATGCAGAAGTTAATGGCAAGGGTAATCTTCAAGAAATAGCAGATGCTAGAAAAAAATATATAGCCTCTGTTGTTGAAAAATTTGAGTATCAAGGTACGCCAGAACAAATAAAAGCTGCCAAGGAAGCTGCTGCAAAAGAAATTGAAGGATATATTCAAGAGATGGCAGGAAAGCATATTAACAGAAAAGTAGCTGTTTCTGAACCAGAACTCTTAACAAAGTATAAAAAGCTAATAGAAGCTCAAAAAACGCAAAAAAATATAATAGAACAAGAAATTGAGAAAGGGTTTGAAGTACTAGCTAAAGAAACTGGTAAGAATGATTTTAAATCTTTATTTAACAGAGATCAAAACCTTGCTTCAAGTCAAGTAAGAATTCATGCGAACTCTGAGAAATCTACACTTGAAGCTCTTGAACATATAAAGAGTGAATACTCTAAAATTCTTAATAATAAGCCGAATGAAATGAACCCAGTTGAGGCTATTAGAAAAGCTTTGATTGCTTTATTAAAACGAGAAAATATAAAAATAGAAGATACCTTACCATTAGATGTTCTAAAGGAGCAATATATAGAAAAATTAGAAGGTAAAGAAAAAGCAGTTTTTAAAAAATTATTAAATAGTGAACTCAACCTTGAGACTATAGACAAAGCTATAGAAAATAGTAAAGCTAGATTATCAAGATTGAGTAGTGCTTGGAATTCTGTTACTGGAGACTCTGAGACAATAAAAAGCGCAAAAGAGGCTCTTGAGAACATCAAAAATAGATTAACGGAAAATGCTGCAGCTGTAGAAAAAGAATATGGTAAAGGTGCAAGGATTACTAAAAATATGAAACTTTTAGATAGTACTGGTAAGGAAGTTAAACCAACACGACCGAAAGTAGAACTTTCCAAATTGGAATTAAAAAATTGCAAGATCCCAGAAACTCTGTCGCTGGAACCGATTTCTGGCGCCGCTTTAACAGAAGAACAAATTGCACAGAAGGCAAAAGAAGCTGTAACAGATGCTATGTTAAAATCTGAGATGGATGCGCAGAATGCAGCACAAAAGGCTGTAGATGAAGCTCGAGCTAAATTACCGAAAGGTAGTGCAAAAACGGCAGAAGAACTAAAAGAAGCTTTCATTAAAGAAAAAGGCAGCAAAGAAGATGCTATTAAGAAAGCCGGTGATAGTTTCAAAGATGATTTAGCAAAATTATTTGAAAAGAAAGGCTTTGGCACAAAAACGGCTCTTTACATGGCTGGCGGTGCATTAGTTCTCGGTGGTTTAGGATACTTGATGGCACCTAAAAAGAAAAATGCATAGAATATAAATACTTCTATATTTTGCAAAAAAAAACATCGGTTAGAACTCTAACCGATGTTTTTTTATAATTGCTTATTATATGTATTTATTGTATTGTATTTGTGTGGCGAACAAGGTGTTGGATTTTAGTGGTATATTAGAAGAATGTGGCGTAGGAAAAGAAGCGCCGGAGATTGTCGTTGCTAATATTTTTGAATTGGAAGAGTTTTATAATACAGAAGAACTTATTGAAATATATAATTATATTTTATCGAATATAAGAAATCCGGAAATACTTTCTGCTGTAATTAAACTGGCAGATAAATACCGATTTAATTCGACACTTTCAATTCTTGTTGATTTATTGCTTCTCAAGAATTTTGAATGTGATGGTTCTGATGAATTTATAAATACGAGAGTTTTATGTGCAAAAGCTATTTCTAATTATAAAAACACTTCGACTGTAAGTGCACTTTTATATTGTCTTAATAATAAAGAAGAAAATTATAAAATACGTCTTGCTTGTGCAGACGCTCTTGGCCGCATCGGAGATAAATTCGCAGTTACTCCTCTTATAAATGTTGTAAAAGATGAAAATGAAAAATCCGTGTATGTTAAAGAGTCTGCAACATTTGCTTTGGGCCTTTTAGGCGATGAAAGCGCCATAGATCCTCTAGTGTCAATTATAGAAGCTAAACAAGGAATATGGGATAAGTTTTCTTTTCTGAAAGAAAGAATTATAGAAGCATTAGGAAAGCTTAATATTAATAACATACGCGTATTAAAAGTTTTAAGAACATCATTGCTTGATTCTTCTCCGATGGTCAGAATAAATGCTATAGAAGCTCTTATGAACAGTGAATATGATGAAGCTTATGATTTAATAAGAACAGCTCTTAAAGATGAAGACTATGAGGTTCAGAGAAATGCATTAATTGCTATGTATAATATGAAAGGTCGTGATATACTTGATGAAGTAATCTCACTCCCGGGTTATTCTGATTTTTTGAAAGAAGAGGCCAAATCTATAATAGAAGAATATGAGGAGGATAATGAATAAGTCTGTTATCTTATTGTCCGGTGGACTGGATTCTCTTGTTGCTTTAGGATTTACAAAAGAAAAGTATGGTATAGAGTTAGCATTAACATTTGATTACGGACAAAAATCCGTAAAACGGGAAATAGAAACCTCTAAGAAGATTTGCGAATTTTATAAAATTGAAAACAAAGTTATAAAACTTGATTGGCTAAGAGAAATTACTCAAACCTCTCTTGTTTCTGCAAAAGAGGACATTCCGCTAAACAATTTCGGAACGGAAGAAAGTGCGAAATCGGTATGGGTTCCGAATAGAAACGGACTTTTTCTGAATATTGCAGCATCTTTTGCGGATTCTTTCGGCTTTGATTATATAATTTATGGTGCTAACAAAGATGAAGGAAAAACTTTTTCTGATAACACGGAAGAATTTCGAAATGAAATATCTAAAGTTTTTGAATTTTCAACTCTTAAACATCCGAAAGTTACAGCGCCCTTGATTAATTATTCCAAGAATGATATAGTAAAAATTGCAATGGATAATTCAATGCCTTTAGAGCTTGTATGGAGTTGCTATAGAGACGGACACAGACATTGCGGATTATGCGAATCGTGTAACCATTTAAAAAAAGCTTTAATCGCAAATCAAGGGGAAAAATATATCAATATATTATTTGAAAAATGATGAAAACTAGGTTTATAGAAGAAGAGATAAAATATATAGGCTCTCAGCTTGCGCCTCACTGGATTTATAAGAATTTTAATATCCGGGGTGATGCGATTGTGGCTTTTAGAGGTGAATGTAAAGTTGATATAACTGAAATGGTCGATATAGAAGATGTTATCAACAATGAACCTATTTACAGCAAATATATGCTTAGTTTTATAACGGAACAATTCGGAGTCGGGCTTGAAGAAGGTGTTTTAAGGCAGAGGCTCTTGATGTGTATTATAAAAGAACTTCTGGAAGAAAAAGGCGTTTTTGTTGTTAGAAACGGCGATGATTTAATGATAGACGGCAGAAAACTCTCTGTTTCTATTGCAACAAAATCTATTACATCTGTTCTTATTCATACAGGTTTAAATATATTATCAGAAGGGGCTCCTGTTATAGCATCAGGACTTACCAGCGAACTCGGAATAGAAGATACAAAAGAATTTGCTCTAGAAGTAATGAGACGGTATTCCGAAGAATTAGAAGATATAAAATTAGCGAGCACAAAAGTACGCGGAGTATAAATTAATGGGAAAACAATTCGGTTATAAAAAATACATGAAAAAAGAAACACGAAAAGAAGATAACGGTCTGCTTAAAATTTTTATTATATCTTTTTTCGGAATGCTTCTGGTATTTACATTCTTAATTAAATCTTTCTCCCCGACAGTTGATACGTCTATAGGAGATTATAAGCAGGAAGAATCGACATTTGATGAGCAAGAAGAAGCGAAAAAGATTGTTGATAACAGGCTTGCAATGATTCAGAGCGAAGATCAAGGGAAAAATTTTACGGATTTAATGGCAGCTTCTGAAGATAATCAACAAAAACAATCCGTAAAAAAAGAAAATATTAATAATTATACAGTAGATGATACAATTGTCTCTTCTGATACAGAGAATACAAATACTAAATCAACTGTAGCTCCCGAACCGGTGTATAAAGTGTTTGTCGGAACTTATACATCTGCAGAACAGGCAAAAGTTGCAAAAGATATAATTCAGGAAACCGGTACAGGTTTAAATCCTATTGTAAAATGTATAGGCTCAAACAACTATACATTGCAAGTCGGTATATTTAAGAATAAAAACAGTGCAGAATCATTGTTATATACCGTTCAACAGAATAATTTACCGGGTAGAATTGTTCAGGATTATTAAGCTTTGAAAAGAAATCTTTACATCGCGCAATATTTTGATTTTTTTTTAAGATTTTATGGTACATTATATAAAGAAAATCCGTTATGGGGAATTAAGTTAGACTATCATAGGTTAGTATAGGAGATATTTGATGCCTAATTATTTAACGAAGGAAGAGATAAGACAGTGGAGAAGCTCTTTAGAAAAGATTACGCTGGAAGAATTTGCAGCCAGGTTGGGAAAAGAAGTTGAAGAAAGTAAACCGACAAATGATGTTGTTGATATTGTTATGTCTAAGGGGACATCTTCTAATACAAGTACAAACATGAAAGATGGTTTTTCAAGAATTGCGGAACGGGCATTCAGGAGAGAACGTCAGATATCTCATACCCCTTTTTCTATCAGCAAAAAAGATTTAATTTTAAAAGCAACGGATAATTCTAAGCAAATTAAATCGGAAGAAAAAAATAGCATTACTCTTAATCGAACCGTAAAAAAACAGGAAAGTGTCTTAGAAAAAGTTGAAATGATTACTGCCTCAAAAAAAGATTCTCAGATTATCCTGAAGAAAGCTCTTACTGACAGAGAACAAATGGTTTTTGAGTATCTTTTAAATAATAAAGGTAAAACGGTTTTTGCAAAAGATTTGGCAAAACTTTTGGATTTGCCGAGAGATTATGTATATAAATATATAAAAAATTTAAGAGCAAAAATTGATGGTGATAAATTGAAAAATGTTCCGTCAGGCGGTTTTGTTCTTACAGATTAAACGATGAAAGTTGTTAATTTACTTGAATTCATACATAAAGCGCGAGATCTGTTCACCTTGGATTATGCAAGGTGCGATGGAGAATTGGTAAATTTTCTTGATTTAATGACAGAAGATGAACAATTCACGCAAAAAATTGATTTGGGAATTATTTTTGTTAATCAAAAAAGTGCAGACCAATATACGATTGTTGACGGACTTAACAGAATTGTTTCCCTATCTTTGCTTTTGCATGCAGTGTGTGAGTGCTATAAGAAAACAACAGAACAAAATGCTAAAGCTATTAAAACTATAAGAAGCAAATATTTGATACATAATTCAAAATCTAAGCTTCATTTAAATGAGTCTGATAACGAGCTTTATAATAAAATCATAAACGGCGAAAGATTATCCGGACACGAAAAAGCACAGCCGATGTTTGTACTTCTGCATAATTTCTGGTCGCAGATTAAAGAAGAGAGATTACAAGCGGCAAAAATTTTTACAATGCTAAAGAAGGTTACAGTTACCTTAGTCGAAACGGATAATGTTTCTAAACGTAACCTGTATTATAAATTAAATAATACCAGAGATTTGAACCAGATTGCACTCATAGAAGATTTTTTGAAGGAGAATGGTGTTGAAAGTGACTGGCTTGATATAAGAAAGTTATATTTCCCAAAAGACCATGATGTCACTACGTTTTTAAAAGATTTTTTTGTAACAAAATTTCATTACAAACAATTTAATCCGGACAGGCTTTATGAGAGTTTTGTGAATTATTTTGAAACAATGATGCAATATATGTCAGAAGACACATTAATGCGTAAGTTAAAGCGTTCTGCCGGGCTGTATTATAATATATTGAATGTAAACTTTAACAATGATGAACTTAAAAGAGCTTTTATTCAGATAAAAAAACACTCCGGAGAAGATACATATGCCTATATTCTGGATGTATATGAAGATTACTGCGAAAATAATATTTCTGAATCAATCTTTTTAGAAATATTGCAAACAATAAACGAGTATCTGGAAAACAGGCAAAAATCAGGTCAAAATATGGAATTTAACGAACTTATACAATACCTTAATGCATTTATTACATGTAAATAATTCGTGATTGGAAAATATATTAATAACATTTTTTATGGTCGTTTTATACTATTAATATAGGTTGGAATTAAGAAAGAGACAGTTTAATAGTATGGAGGATGTTATGACCAGATATCACAACAATAAATTGCTGGATATTCACGAAAAAACATTTAATGAACTTTATTTTGCGGATACAATAGTCGAAATGACAAGACAGTCTTGCAGAGAGAGGGAATTTAACGGGCAGTATTACGGAATCCCTGCAGAGATGGTTGCAAAACTCAGCGAAGAGAGAAACCATTATATAAATATGCTGGATATGCTCTCTGAAAGGATTACTAATATGAAGAATTTAAACTTGTCACTGGAGCAAGAAATTATGTTAGAGCAATACTCCAACAATAGCAGCAGATAGATAGCAGCTTAATGTTCCGCATATAAGCGCCCTTAGGCCTAATCTGGCCAGATTTTTCTTCTGGTTAGGTGCGAGCTCTCCTATACCGCCGATTTGGATAGCAATTGAGCCGAAGTTTCCGAAGCTGCAGAGAGCAAAGCTTGCAAGCATAAAACTTTTGGGCGAAATTGATTGAGCAACGTGGGTTAAATCGACATAGGCAACCATTTCATTAAGCACGAGTTTTGTTCCCATAAGCGCGCCTACCGTTGAAACATCTTGAAGCGGTACGCCTATGATTAAAGCAAATATGGCAAATATCTTACCCAGAATTAATTTCAAGGAAAGATGGCTTAAGAATGCGAAATGAGAACAGCCCGGACAGAATTTATAAAGGAATAATCCGCTAAGCCCTAATACCCAGTCAATGAATGCAACAAGGGCAACTAGAGCCAAAATCATTGCAGTTACATTTATTGCAACTTTCATACCTTCAGAGGCACCGTTTGAAATTGCTTCAAACACATTTGTAAAAGTTCTTCTTCTTGAAACTCTTATGTGGTCTCTGGTTTCAGGTTCCCCTGTTTCAGGGTAAATAATTTTTGATAAAATCATAGCTCCCGGTGCGGCCATAATTGAAGATGCTAATATATAATGTGCAGGAATGCCCATACCTATATAAATAGGCATAATTGCACCGGAAATGCAGGCCATGCTTCCTGACATAGAAGCAAGAAGTTCGGAGCGGGTAAGCTTTTCTAAATACGGTTTAATCATTATTTGGGCTAATATTTGACCGACAAAAGAGCTTGCAACATTTGAGAGAGCTTCCGCTCCCGATACATGCATGATTTTATTCATTGCTTTACCTAAAGCTGCGACGACTCTCTGCATAATTCCGTAGTAATAAAGAATATTAACCAAAACCATCATAAATATGTTTGTACATATAAGCTGAACCGCGAAAATACTGCTTCCGGCACCAAACAGTTCGCTTAATTTTGCTTTTTGCAATAAGGGGCCAAATACAAACAATCCGCCTTCGGTAGCAAATTCGAGTATTTTTTGGATAAATAGCCCTATCATTAAAAAAAGCTTTTGCCCGAGCGGAACTTTAAAAATAAATACAGCAAACAGAATCTGCAGTATAAAACCCGTAATAATTGTTTTGTAATTAATAGCTTTTCTGTTATTTGACATCAGAAAAACAATTAAAAATATAACTGCAATACCTATTATACCGACAAATCTTTCCATATTGGCTCCTGCTCTTTTCTTTT
>CALUPN010000079.1 GCA_944322625.1 Candidatus Gastranaerophilales bacterium
GCTAAAGTCGTTTCGACTATGGAAAATGCCAATGAACAAATTTTACACGATGAAGAATCCACAAAACTAAGCAGCGTAGCAAAAAATGCTGATGAATATATGGAAGTTTTTATGTTGATATAAACGGAATGAACAGAGCACCTAACAGTTTCGGTAAAGATTTATTCATTTTCCTAATGGATGAAAACGGACAAATTATTCCGGCAGGAGGCACTACATATGCCTGGTCAAGAGATATGGGGGAGGATGGCAAGTATACCGGCAGCAGTATATTTGCTTGTAATGAAAAAGAAATTAAGACCGGAAAAGGCTGTGCAGGCTCGATTTTTGAAAACGATTTCAAAGTTATTTATCAGTAGTTTTACGCGTTTTCGGGAAAATTAATCGGGTTTTGTTGTGCGGGATATATTTAATAAGACTAAAAGAGCGGCATCTCATAACTGCCGCTCTTTTCAATGATTCAATTGACAATCCGAAGTTCTATTTTGCAAATTCACCGGTATAAAAACTCATAAGATTTGTCAGCCTGTGCTGTTTTTCCGCAGCACGTTCAATACTTTCTTTGATTTCACTTAGTTCTTTTAATAATGTATTTAAATCTTTACGTCGTTTGCTCTCTAGGCGTACCTCCTTATTATACTGTTCCTGACGTGTTTGGGCATTATTGCCCGCGGTTTGCTGAACCTCCTTTGCTGTTCTGTTGTCTGATATCTCGTCCAAATCAATTTCTATCCAATTGGGCGAAAAACACTTTTCCGCATATGTTTTTTTGTTATCCATATGTGCTCCTTAATAATTTTTTGCAGGCCTTAAACTGTTCCAAAAATCAGACAGGCGCCACAAAATTTCAGATACAAAATTTTTACATTCCAAATAATCCCTTCTGACTTCTTGATACTCTTTTGAGTTAAAATCAAATGTTGTCATTTCCGAGTATTCAATTAGTGCTTCATGTTCGTCCATCACATACCTCTTAATCAACAGCGGGGGTAAATGTAACTTTTCCTGTCGGCGGTAAAATTACCAACCCCTTTTTATACACGTTTTGTTTTGCTTTTTTTTGCTTACAGATATGTTATCGGCATTTTTTTGAAAAACTTTAGGGTTTTTATTAATATCGTTACAAATATTTACAAAAACCGGCTCAAAGCCAATAGCGGCCATGCTTTATTCATGTAAACTTATATTAACAAGTGCCGCGATAAAACTTTACATTTGTCTCTATTTAAAATAGTATGTTAATATAGTGGTATAGTATAGAAAGTAAAAGAGGAATTATTGTGGATAATTTAGGACCTGATATATTTGGAAGAAAAGATATTGAAAACATTCAATCGTCAGATAACATGACTCCACCGCCGGCACCGGGAGTTAACCCGGCTAAGATTAAAGTAATAGGGGTTGGCGGCGGCGGCGGAAATGCCGTTAACAGAATGATTAAATCAGGACTTGCAGGGGTTGAGTTCTGGTTAATGAATACAGACTTACAGGTTCTGAATAATTCTATATGCAAAAATAAAATTCAGCTGGGTGCAAAATTAACCAACGGTCTTGGGGCCGGCGGCGAGCCTCAGGTTGGTGAAAAAGCTGCAGAAGAAGCACAGCAGGAAATTACAAGCGCAATTGAAGGCGCTGATATGGTATTCGTAACAGCAGGTATGGGCGGCGGTACCGGTACCGGTGCAGCTCCTGTTGTTGCTAAAATTGCTAAAGATTTAGGAATTTTAACTATCGGCGTTGTAACAAAACCCTTCTCTTTTGAAGGAAAAAGAAGAGCTAATCAGGCTCAACAGGGATTGGAAAAGTTAAGAGAATCGGTTGATGCTTTGATTGTTATTCCTAATGATAAATTATTAGATGTTGTTGATAGAAGAGTATCTCTTCAAGAATCGTTTATTGTAGTTGATGAAGTTCTCTTAAGAGGTGTTCAAGGTATTTCAGATATCATTACAATACCCGGCTTAATCAACGTAGACTTTGCTGATGTTAAGAGCGTTATGGCTGCATCAGGCTCTGCTCTTATGGGTATCGGTCGCGGTACAGGTGAAGGAAGAGCTATTGAGGCTGCTAAGATTGCTATCAATTCACAGCTTCTTGAAACTTCAATTAACGGTGCATCAGGCGTTATTGTTAATATTACGGGTGGTCCGGATATGACATTGCACGAAGTTACCGACGCTACAAATATTATTAATGATGCGGTATTGGATGATGCAAGAGTTATTATCGGTGCGGTTGTTGATGATAATATTCAGGGTGAAATTCAGATTACTGTTATCGCAACAGGTTTTGAGCTTAAGTCTCAAGTACCGATTGAAGAAAAAGTTGAAAATCGTTCGCTCAGTGCTGCGGAGTTTTTCTCGGGTGCTTTCAATAATACCCAGCAGCCAAAAGCTCCCACGATGTCATCTTTTTCAGATATTCAAATACCTGATTTTTTACGTAAATAATTTGTGTGGAAGGTTGTATAAAGAGGCCGCTGCTGAATTATGGCAGCGGCTTCATTATAGGATTTATTGTCAAAGCAAATTTATAGTATAATTTATGAATGGAAAATCTTGAACAGATAAAAAAGGCTATAGAAATTGAAGTCAAATATAAGTATATAAATATCAACGGAAAAACAAAAAGTTTTTCTTCTTTTATCTGTTCAGAACTTAAAAAGGAGTTCAAATCTTCTAAAAATCCCAAGTGGCAAGTTTTATTGGAGCGTTTTGAACGTTATGCCATCGAGGCGCTTCCTCAGAGAAAAAAATCTCTGGAGAGGCTTGTGAGTGTGATAAAAGCAGATATGACCACAACGGAGGACAAACGGGACGGGGACAGTAATTTATCTCTCAAGTCGGATGTAATGTATTTGAAGGGTATAGGGCCGAAAATAGCTTATATGCTGAATAAGCTTGGCATTTATACTATAGCGGATTTGCTGTATTATTTCCCGCGCCGACATGTAGATTATTCAACAAGAACCAAGATTAGAGATTTAAAGTCCGGCGAGACAACTACCGTTTTTGGCAGGATTAAGTCTGTAGAAGCTTTTACAACGAAAAATAATCTTGGGGTTTTAAAAGTTAAAGTTGTTGACGGTACGGGAAATATTAATTTAAACTTTTTTTCGTCAAAATCAAGTAAATATACTCTTGAGCGTATGAAATCACGATTTCCGAAAGATGCAGGCATAATGGTTTCGGGACTGGTAAAGCTGAATAGTTATGACGGACGGCTTACGCTTGATAAGCCGTCATATTCAATAATGGATGATGAGATATTAAATCCGGCTAATAATTTGAATATTGCGCGTATTGTTCCTATTTATCCGTTGAGTGAAAATCTTAATATAAAGATATTAAGGCGTGCGGTTTATAATGCGCTTGAACTTTTTGGGAAAGATATAGAAACTGTTTTACCGGAATGTATTACAGAAAAATATCATCTGCTTGAAAAGCGTGAAGCGGTAAGAAACATGCATTTTCCCGCTGATAATGAAACTTTGCAAAGAGCAAGGTATTCTCTGGTTTTTGAGGAGTTTTTCTTAATCCAGCTTAAACTTGCACTTATAAGAGAAGAAAATAACAAGCATCTTCTTTCCGTCCCGCTTGAAATAAAAAAAGACGGTCTTGTTATGCGGTTTATAAATAGTTTACCTTTTGAGCTTACATCGGCTCAAAAGCGTGCTATGAATGAGATATTGAATGATTTGCATTCGACAAAGCCTATGCAGAGGCTTTTGCAGGGCGATGTCGGAAGCGGTAAAACGGTAGTTGCGGCAATAATGCTTCTGGCGGCTGTTGAGAACGGTTATCAGGCAGCGATTATGGCGCCGACGGAAATTCTTGCCCAGCAACATTATAATAATCTTGTGAATTGGTTTACGCCGCTCGGGTTGAAGGTTGAACTTTTGATAGGAAGTATCGGGAAAAAGCAGCGCAGAGAATCGGAGATTAATTTAAGGAACGGGCAGGCTCAAATAGCTGTAGGGACGCACGCTCTTATTCAAGAAAGTGTGGATTTTGTTAATCTCGGGGCAGTTGTAATTGACGAACAGCATCGTTTCGGGGTTAAGCAGCGACTTGCTTTGAGGAGAAAGTCTCAAAATCCGCAAATCCTAACGATGACTGCGACTCCTATTCCGCGTACGCTTGCGATTACAATGAACGGAGATTTGGATTTAACTATTATCGATGAGCTTCCGAAGGGCAGAAAACCTATTATTACAACTATGACAAATTCAAGGCGCCAAATTGCGGATTTAATCAGACATGAAGTCGCAGAAGGCAGGCAGGCATATATTGTCTATCCCCTGATTGATGAAAGCGAAACACTTTCTGCGAAGGCTGCCACAATTGAAAGAGAGAAATGGCAGAATGAAGTTTTCCCGGAATATAAAGTCGGCCTGCTTCACGGAAAATTAAAAAACGATGAAAAAGATGAAGTTATGGAGAAGTTTAAAAATCGGGAATATGATATTCTTGTATCAACTACGGTTGTCGAAGTAGGGGTTGATGTTCCGAATGCAACGGTTATAGTTATTGAAAATGCTGAGCGTTTCGGTCTTTCGCAGCTCCATCAGCTACGGGGCAGGGTCGGAAGAAGTGATTTGCAGTCGTATTGTGTTTTGTCTTCTGCGGCAAAATCGCAGGAAACAAGGGCAAGGCTTGAGATTATGACACAAACAAACGATGGTTTTGTTATTGCTGAAAAAGATTTGCAGATAAGAGGGCCCGGAGAGTTTTTGGGAACAAGGCAGAGCGGATTACCGGATATGATTATTGCTGATATAATCGGTGATGCCCAAGTGCTTGAACAGGCAAGGAGTGAGGCGATTAATTTTGTCAGAACGCATAATATTGAAGATTTTCCGCTTTTAAAAGAGGCAAAAGGATTAAATTACGAAGGGGATATTTTCGGGGCTTAAAATTATACCATACCGTCAAAATTACCCGCTAGAACTTTAAGCGCATTGTCTTCGGCTTTTTGTGCTCTTGCCAGGACTGATTGCACTCCGGAATTATCAAAAGTTTTTTGTATATTAGCTGCTGCCTGAGACGGAATATATCTTTTTGAAGATTTTTCTGCAGCGGCTTTATCAAGTTTAACTGTGTTTTCAGAAGATGGGATATAAGTATAATTATCTGCGGAATTTTTCTTTAAAGGATGCGGTATTACATTTTCGGATGACGGTATATATGTGTAATTGTCAGTCTGTTTCGGAGAGCGGGCAGCTTGCGGCTGTCTAACTTCCGGAATAATTCCGCTATATTCATTTCTGCCTCTTGTACTTATCATTTGTCCCTGATTAGGTATTGTTTCGGATGGCGCCGTGTTACCGTATTGTTTAATTCTTTGCGCTTCGTAAAGGCGTTTATTTAAATCCTCTCTGAGGAATTGTTTTTGTTTTTTGACTTCCGCTTTATGCTCGTCTTGCTTCATTGCGTCGTATGATTTACCGAATAATGCAGTCGAACCTTTATGAATAAGGGTATCCAAAACTCCGGTGGATAGTCCTGCCCAAAGGATTAGTCTCATGGGGACTCCGCCTATATTTTTGAACATGTTCGGTAATTTGCGTCCGGCGTTTGTAATAATATTGGAGTTCTTATACGGTTTGTATGTTTCCAAATCCATTGTTAAGAATTGGCCGAGTTTTCTTATACCTTTTGTTAAAATATTTTGTTCTTTAACTTTCAGCATATTTTTAACGGATTTTTTAGCGGCTTTATATTCATCATGTGAGGTAAATTTGCCTGCTTTAGCTTTTTCATTAAATTTTTTGAGAGCTTCTCTGAATGCTTCGACTTGTTTTTGATTCATTCCTGCATATTTAACACCGCCTGCGGCGTGCATCATTCTCAGTGCAAGCGGGAAGGTAACAACCCAGGACATGGACTGAATAAGGCTGCCCATAAATGTTCCGACTTTCTGGTCTTTGTCTGCTTTTTTTGTATTCATGGCAACTTCTATTAATAAAGGCGCAATAAATAACAGCAAGCCGGCTTTTCCGCCGCCGAATGTTAAGCCGCGATAGCACATTTGCATTAATTTTGACATAAATCTTCCGGTTGCGGTTTTGGCTCCTCCGCTGATTGCTTTTCCGGCGGAGGTTTTAGCTCCTCCTGACATACTGTGGAGCTTATTATAAACTTCGTCACAGCCGATTGTTCTTTCAAACGGTTTCGTAAGCGGCCCGAGCCATTTAAAATGTCCGGCACCGATTTTTACTTTATTTCCTACCTTTCCTACAGCTTCTTCCACATCTGCAATGTATTTACCGAAAATATCATTCTTTATGAGTTTTAATTTTTCAGGAGTCATTCCCATTTCTTTCAGAATTTCTTTTTTGGCAGCTTCAACGGATTTTTCGCCAAGCGCCTGAATTTTGTCTATTTGGGCTTGACTTCTGCCGAGACGGGATAATAGAATCTGATTAATGACTTTTGTTTCCGGAATATCTTTGATTTTTGAAACTTTGAATGTCTTTTTCAGCATTTCTTTCTCGGCATTGGTTAATCCGATATTTGCGAGTTTCGGTGCTCCTGCCTCTCCGAGTTTTAAATTGTCTGCTATTCTTACAAATTCCTGAACAACTTCCTGCTTCTGGTTGAACATTTGTGATTTAACCAGAGACCATTCGGGCATTGTAGGAGTGTCTCTCATTGCTCTTAAAATCGCACTGTTTTGAACAATTTTTGCACCTGCATTTTTAACAGAACCAAGCCCCTTTATGACAGATTGAGCCGGTTTGCTTTGAATAAGTTTTGAACCTTCAATTTTGTCGCCGAATTTTGCCGCTCTTCCGGCCAAACTCGTTTCATACTTGCCTCCGCAAGCTTTTGAATAAGCGTCTGCTCCGAAATTCAACGCAACCCAAGTCGGTAAAACAAGAAGCGGATGTTCTATAAACGGAGTTATAAATCCCATCATATCAGCTTCTTTTACGGTTTCTTTAAAACTCTTAGGTTCGTAATTGTCCGGTACATAATAAAAGTTAGGTATTTTTACAGGTTGTTGTAATTGTGTTTGTGCATTCTTAAGCAATGGTTGCTGTCCGACAGGTTGATGAACCTGCGGATAATTAACATAACGAACCGGCCGCTGTTTATTAGGCAGCTGCTGCGTATTTGCCTGGTAATTATCATATTGATTATTATTTTGATTGATTTGTGTCACAATAATGAACCTTCATAAACCTAACTAATTATATAAAAACATTATTGCTTTAAAAATTGCTTAAATTTAATATTTTAATTATTCTTTGTAAATTTTTCTTAACAAATTCGTTTTAATTTAACTAAAATATCAGTGCCGATTTGACGTAATGAATAAATCTCAAAAGTTTTTGCGTCCGAAATTTTATCAATACAATCTCCGTTAAAACAACTGAGGCCGGAATTATCGTTTAAAATTTTGGGCGCGATAAACTGATAAATTTCATCTGCCAGATTCTCTTTTAATACCGCACCTGCCAAAGTTCCCCCGCATTCGATGAATACGGAATAAATTCCCATATTATATAAATCGGATAAAACGGATTTTATATCAAGTTGTCCGTTTATTACCGGCGTATTGTTTTTTGTTGCTATGTAAATTTTACCCTGTTTATAAATTTGTGCATTTTTATCCGTTCTCAAATCCTTATCTAATATGCATTTGAATTTATGTTCCATTTTGGGATTGTCGGCAATAATTGTATTGGAAGATGTCATAATGCAATCAAAATCTTTTCGCATTTTATAAACTTCATCTCTCGCCTTTTCGGAAGTTATCCATTTGGAATTACCCGTTTTGGCTGCAATTTTCCCGTCCAGTGTAACAGCCGTTTTTAGTACCACATAAGGCAGTTTTTGGGTCATATTTTTTATGAAAACTCTGTTTAAAAATTCTGCCTCTTTTTGAAGCGCGAAATCGACCTGAATGCCTGCCTGTTTTAGTTTGGTTATTCCGTCTACTAACGGATTTACATCTTTCATTCCCATAACAACGCGGGATAATTTTCTTTCGATTATTAAATCAACACAAGGCGGAGTTTTGCCGTAATGTGAACACGGCTCAAGATTAACATATAATGTTCCGCCTTGTGCTTCATTATTTTTTAGTTTTAAAAGTGCGTCGCGTTCGGCATGGTTTGCTCCATACTGTTTATGATAACCTTTAGATATTATGTCTCCGGATTTATTTAAAACAACGCAGCCTACCATCGGATTAGGTGCAACTTTGTTTTTACCGCGTTTTGCGAGTGCAAAACACATTCGCATATATTTTTCATCTTGTTCCATAAACAAAGTATAACGTAAATTATTTAGGGGGTAAATAATAAGCAATTTTTGTAATGCGTGTGCAAGGTCCCCTCTCTAAAGGGAAGGGGCGCTGCACGTTTGGCGTATGCAAAGTCCCCTCCCTTATGAGGGAGCGGATTTGCGGACGGACGGTAGTCCGGATAGCGAACAGACTAAACCGGCTAGGCCGTGAGGCTTGAAGG
>CALUPN010000080.1 GCA_944322625.1 Candidatus Gastranaerophilales bacterium
ACAAAAATTGTTTTTCTTAATAATAGAAGAATAAAAAGGAGAAGAAACAATGATAACAGAAAAAGACACCGATAGTACAATGGCAAGAATGACGTCAAACCGGTAGTTGCGCAGGGTAGACTTTAGTCTACCTTAATTATTAACAACAAACTAACCCTACCCAATTATTAACCACCACCCGAATTTCTAAGTTCACTAACGTTCACTAAGAAATTCTAACCTCCAAATAGCATCGCCCCCCCAACAACATCGACTGTTTGAAGGAGGAAAACAGAAGAAAGTATCTGTATAATACGTGTATGAGTTTAGTATCAAATTTTATAGGCGGAATCGGAGTAAATCCCGATGGAGGAATAAATGGCATCACTCAACAATTTGATTTGAGCGATACTACTTTCTCTGATCTTTTAGAAAAACAGATTGATACAAAAGAGAGCGAAAAAACTAACCCAATTATCTCCGGTCATTTTGGAATTCCTGCCGGCATGCAAATTGACGGCATGGACGGAGCGGAATTCAGCGAAAAAGCATTTGATCAGGCTGAAGCCATCGGCGCTAAAACAGATAACGAAAACGAAGATAATCAAATTAATAATATTTTCGACACAAATAATGACGGAGAAGTTACAAGCTCTGAAATGCTTACATTTTTTACATCACTCCTTGATAACGGAGCTGAAGGCGAACAAACACGTTCCGAACTGTTTGACTTTGCCCAAAAACAAGCAGCTGGTTTTTATAGCAAATATTCCAAAGAAGCTGTTAATACCTTAAATGAATTAATTTCTGATATTAAAGATTATATCAGTTAAACATTTATAGAATCGGATTATATATTATTCTTTGAATTTCAAGCTTTTTATACTACAATAAAAGTAATTGGAGGAAAGAATGATTAATAAGAGATGGTATGACAAAGATCCGATTTTAAAAGAAGCTTTAGAGCTTTTAAGACTTTCTCCTGAGGAGACAAAAACAGAGGCTGCCGAATTTATGCTCCGGCTTCAGGAACAGGTTGCGGGCGAAGTTATAGAGCACGTATACGATATTATTAACACATATCAAGGTAAAGGGAACCGCTGGTATGATAATGATCCTTTGATGCTCAAAGCTGTTGAACTGTTAAGAAATGCACCGCCGAAGGTTCAGAGGGTTGCGGCATTAAAACTTTTAATAGCGCTTGAACAAAAAAGTTTTGAAGGGGTCGAAATCTAGAAATGAAAGATGTCCAAAACCAGATTGATTCAAGAGGGATTGATATTCAAAAGGTTGGAATAAAAGGGATTGAGCTTCCTCTTGTTATTCAGCGAAAAGACAAGGAAGATATTGTTATATACTCAACCGCAACGGCCGGAGTTTCGCTTCCTGCTCATTATAAAGGCACCCATATGTCCAGGTTTGTTGAGGTATTGAACGAATGGCGCTCGAATAAACGTCTCGGGGTTGATATAAAAGGGTGTGTAGAAGCTATTATTAATAAGCTTGAAGCAAAAAGCGGGTATTTGAAATTTGATTTTAAGTATTTTATTAATAAAAAAGCTCCCGTAACAGGGATTTCTGCTCCAATGTGTTATGACTGCTCTTTTGAGGGAATTCTTGAAAATTACGGGGAAGAAGATGAGGAATACAGGTTTTATCTCGGAGTAAAAGTTCCGGTAACGACTCTTTGTCCGTGTTCAAAAGAGATTTCAAATTATGGCGCGCATAATCAAAGAGCGATTGTTTCCGTTAAAATTACGTATCCCGAGGACGAGCATATCTGGCTCGAGGATTTGGTCAGAGAGATTGAAAGATGTGCTTCTTCCGAATTGTATCCTCTCCTTAAGCGTGAGGACGAAAAGTTTGTTACGGAAAAAGCCTATGAAAACCCTAAATTTGTTGAGGATGTTTTAAGAGATGTTGTTTTAATGTTAAGAAAAAATGACATTATAGACTCTTTTGAAGTGGAATGTGAATCATTAGAGAGTATTCATAACCATTCTGCCTGGGCTTATCAAGCCGAGGGGTAAGGGTAAATAGTAAAACTGTAGGATGCGGTAAATCTATAATTTACCGCATCCTTTAATATACGCAAAACAATGGATTGAGTTTCTTGGGCAGATAACTTAACAAGCAAAAAGAAAACTAACAAGTTGAGAAACTAAATAATATGTGCTAGTATTAGTCTATGGAAATTATTGACTTAACATCATTTAAAAAAGCACTTGCAAGCTTATTTGAGGTTATTAAAATTTATAACAGTGATAAAACAAATTTAATTACCCGTGATTCTATGATTCAAAGATTTGAATATACTTATTCAATATCGCTGAAAATGATTAAACGTTATTTAGCAAGCGGTGCATTTGTATTTGCAAACATTGACGGTATGACGTTTAATGAAATGATAAGACAGGCAAATAAAATGGGTATTTTACGTTCAAACCTCGAGAGATGGGATATTTACAGACAAAAAAGAAACTTAACTTCACATACTTATGACGAAAAAATAGCCCAGGATGTTGCATCAATAATTGAAGATTTTGCTCTTGAAGCAAAATACTTATTAGAGAAATTAAAAGAGAAACTTGGATGAAATTCGGACTTGATAAGCGGCATTTAGATTTTATTCTACAGGTTTTGAAGGATAATATTCCTCAAAAAGACGCAAAGTTTTATATCTTTGGCTCCCGTGCAAAAGAAAAATACAAAGAATATTCTGATGTTGATATTGCGGTAAAAATACCTGATAAAAAACTATCTGCAGATATATTAGGTAAAATTTTGCTGGAATTCAACGATTCTACTTTACCATATGAAGTAGATGTTATTGATTTGAATGCAATTGATGAAAAATTTAAAAGTTTAATAAAAAATTCATTAGTAGAATTATTTTAAAAATAAAATTATGCTATTGGAAGATATCTTTTAACATATATTATAAAAGATGCGGTAAATCATAGATTTTTACCACATCCTACAAAACTATTTATTTGTTGGATTTCACTCAACCTACTTATCTAATTGTAACAATATATTAAGCAAGCAGTAGATAATATCACAGAACTTCCCAACATGTTGTCATTCTGAGGGCGAAAATAATCATTCAATCAGCCAGAAGAATCTCTTTAATAATCCTTGTAATTCTTCTTTTCTGGTTTTATAATAGTTTATAAAGGACGAGGGGATGAAGAGCAGAGTTTGGGTACTGTTAATTTCAATTTTTTTCTTATTGTGCACAGGGGTTTTTGCACAAGGTGTTTATTCTGAATACGTACCTAAAAATAACGAAGTTATCTTTAACCAATCCATGTACAAAGTGGACGTAATAGACCCGAGAGCCAGCACAAACTGGAAGGGGATAAATTATCCGGGGCTCAGAGGCACAAACCAACTTGTTATTTATACCCCGGCTTTTGGTTACCGAACCAATACCAACGAATACGGAACAGAAGCCGTCGTTACAGGCGATACCGTAACATCACTAAGCGGAGCAGACTCTTTAATTCCTGCTAACGGAATTGTAATAAGCGGTCACGGGCTGGCAAAGAAATGGATTAATGAAAACATTATGGTCGGAGCTAAAATTTCTATTGACCCGAATAAAAAAATAATTACTTCTTATATTACATCAGATACTTTCTTGTATACAGCAAGGGAGCGTATAAAAGAAGTTCAGAATATGCTTATTTATTATACCCAGAATACTGCTAATTATAATTGCAAGAGAACTATGCAGAATATTGCAAAAGCAAATGATTTAATAGAAAAAGCTGCAAAAAACAGTGAGGATTCGCAGAAGTATGCTTCTCGAGCCATTGAATATGCCGATTTAGCAATGTCAACAGTTATACCGTATGATGCTTCAGAACTAAAAGGCGTTTGGCTCAGACCAACTTATTTTAATGAAAAAGATATAACAAAAGTTCTTGATATGTTAGCCAATAACGGTATAAATAATGTCTTTTTGGAAACGTATTACCACGGAAAAACAATTTTCCCGTCACAAACAATGGCAAAGTACGGGTTTATAAAGCAGAATGAAGATTATGTCGGATTTGATCCTTTAAAAATATGGATTAGTGAAGCGCATAAACGCGGAATAAAAATTCACATATGGTTTGAAACTTTCTATGCAGGCAATAAACCTCCTGAGACCAATCCGGAATATATTCTGGCTAAAAAACCGCAGTGGACTAACAGACAGAAAAAAAATGCGGATTCTGCGGACATTCCTTATTCTGTATCAGAACACAACGGCTACTTTATAGACCCCGCTAATCCAGAAGTTCAGGCTTTTTTACAGGATTTATTAAGTGAGATTATAACCAGATACAAACCCGACGGAATTAATCTGGACTATATCAGATATCCGCAATCTGTGGATGCAGGACTTATTGGCTATGAGGCTTCTAATTGGGGATATACAAAATATGCCAGAAATGAATTTAGAAACATGTACGGAGTTGACCCTCTGACGCTTACGACCTCCGACCCGCTCTGGTATCAATGGAAATTCTACAGGTGCAATAAAATTACAAATTTTGTAAGAAAAACAAGCCAGTTATGCAAATATCATAATGTAACACTTACAACGGTAATTTTCCCAAACCGTAAACTTGCAATGAATACAAAAATGCAGGACTGGAAAAATTGGTCTGTGAATAATTTTGTTGACGGTTTTACATCTTTATTCCTTACCTGTGATGACAAAACTGCGATGAATTTGATGGAAGAAGTTTTAAGAAATAAATCATCAAGTACAAAACTCTATGCAGGTTTATTTGTAACATTTATGAACGGCTCTAACTCGGATTTAATGAAGCAAATTCATGCAGCAAGAAAGTACAATCTAAACGGACTTATTATTTTTGATTATGCACACCTTACAAAACCTTATTTAGACACTTTAACAGAAAGTGTATTTAAGCCGGCGAAAAAAGAAGTTGTGATAACTGAAGCTGATGTTCCCAAGACTCAGCAGGTTCAAATAAAAGGCAAAAATAATGGAAGAAGAAAATAAACAAAAAAGAAGTTTTTTAGGTATCTGGTTTGAATGCTGCCACGCATACGGAAGGTTATATAAAAATAAAGAAGGTACGGCATACGTGGGAAGATGCCCGAAATGTTTAAGACCGGTAAATGTAAAAATCGGCGGTGAAGGTACAAGCAGGCGCTTCTTTCGCGGAAGCTAGGAGGAGAAATATGAATTTAGAAGAATTAAGAAAAAAAAATGAAGTTTTGGATATTTTTTGTAATTTAGTATCAATACCGTCTCCGTCGCTAAAAGAGGATAGGGTTATAGAATGGATACTTAATTTCTGTAAAGAAAACGGAATTGACGGAAGAAAAGACAGTTACGGAAATGTTTACATAAACCTTCCGGCAGCAGACAGTTCAAAAGAACCTTTAATGCTTTCATCTCATATGGATGTTGTGGGTGATGACAGCCCTGTAAATATTTATCTTGAAGACGATTTTATAAAAGCTCAAGGCAGAACACTCGGGGCTGATGATAAAGCAGGAGTTGCCTGTGCTTTAAAATTAGCTAAAGATATAAAAGACGGCAAAGTAAACGCCGGCGGAGGACTTGAAATTACATTTACAAGAGATGAAGAATCCGGCATGAGCGGAGTTGAACATGTCGAATTTAATAAAATTAAATCAAAACATATTCTTGTATGTGACGCAGATAAACTCGGACAATTACAGATTTCAGGCGCAAGCTACACAAATGCAAAAATAACGGTAAAAGCTCTAAAAGGCGGACATTCAGGTATTGACATAGGAGATGAGACAAGACTGAATGCAGCAAAGCTAATCGCAGAGCTCATTGCAGAATTTCCGCAGGGTGCATATTACACGGATGAAACAGGAGTCATAACTTCATGTAATATCGGAGCACTGGTTGCCGGCGGAATTCAAAATTCTGTTGCTTCAATAGTTGAAAACGGAATTAAAACAAACGATTACATAACAGAGATTATGAAAAAGACTTCTACAAATATAATTAATACGCTGGGTATGGCTTCTTATTCAATAAGAAGTGCAAGCGCAGAAAAGGAAAACGAATTAAAAGCTCTTATGCAGTCTATTGTTGATAAATTTAACGATAAATATAAAGATTTAGCCGAAGCAAAGATTGAATTTGAAGTTCACCTTCTTCCGTTTGAAAGAGCAAAAGACGATAGAATAGAAAAAGTTCATACAAAGGCCTGTGAAAGAGCCGGAATAAAAAATGATATTTCATCTTTCCACGCAGGAGCAGAGACTCATATTTACTGCCATAATAAAAATGCAAATGGAGAAACATTTATGCCGGTACTTTTAGGATTGGCAGATGTTTATAATATGCATTCAGCCGCTGAAAAAGTTGATTATAAATCTCTTATTAAAGGCTATGAAGTTATAAAAAATACATTTGAAGAATTTAACAAGGACTAGCAAAAATATTTTTTACGATTTTTAGTCTCATTAAAAAGGAGTAGAATTATGAACGTAAATTCTTTAAGCAGAGTACAAACAATCGGAAAAATTGACGGTTATGTGGAAGAAATGTTAAACAGAACACATGCAGATATTGACACTATTGCAAAGCAGTTTAACAAAAGAGTAAAAATTGCTCAAAAAGATAGCCGTGTATTAGTTAATTCCGGTAATATAACATCCAGCTTTGATTACAAAAAAATGGAAAAAGCAGGCGACTTTAAATATAATATTATTAATAATATCATAGCAAATCAAAAAGCCGAAGAAAAAAGCTTAAATGCAGGTTTTTCATTGTTTGCTTAAAGAAAAAAAAAGAGTTCTATAATTAATTATAGAACTCTTTTTTCGTCTTATTTCTTTATAAGTTTCGTTAAGCATTCCGGAAATTCTTTTCTGAGTAATTTTCCATACTCGGCAGCTGTCATTAGAAGAGTACCTCCTAATAACAGCTTTGTATATGTCCCCCTTTTACTCAATGAATTTTCAGGGACATTTATTTCCTTATCCATATGAGCCATTTCGTTTTTTATTTGTGATTTTGTTTCATCCGCAAACGGATAATATGTTTTTGAATAATAATCACAATAGAATTCGCCGCCATATAACGATTCCGTTTTTTCATAAACACTATCGCCCCATAACCCCTTAAAAGAAGTACCTTTAATAGAAGAACAAGGCTGCATTAATGTAACACAATCCACTTTCATAATTGAAACTCCTAAATATAATACACACAATAAAAATAATTTAAATAATAAATCCTGTCAAGAGTTAAAAACAAAAAAATAACAAAAGCGGTGAAATAAATATTTCACCGCTTTTATTAATATTAGTATTTTAACCCTTCATAGCGTTTTCAACAGCAACCGCAACTGCAACAGTCGCACCAACCATCGGGTTGTTGCCCATACCGATTACGCCCATCATTTCTACGTGAGCAGGAACCGATGATGAACCTGCAAATTGAGCATCACCATGCATTCTGCCCATTGTATCTGTCATACCGTAAGAAGCTGGGCCAGCTGCTACGTTATCAGGGTGAAGTGTACGTCCGGTACCGCCACCTGAAGCTACTGAGAAGTATTTTCTTCCGTTTTCCCAGCACCATTTTTTGTAAGTGCCGGCTACAGGGTGTTGGAATCTTGTCGGGTTAGTTGAGTTACCTGTAATAGAAACATCAACGCCTTCTTTTATCATAATTGCAACCCCTTCGTTTACATCATCAGCGCCATAGCATTTAACTTTTGCTCTTTCACCTTCTGAGAACGGAGTCTCTTTAACGACTTTAAGTTCGCCTGTTTTGTAATTATATTCAGTTTCAACGTGCGTAAAACCGTTAATTCTTGCAATAAGATAAGCAGCATCTTTTCCAAGCCCGTTTAAAATAACTCTTAAGGGTGATTTTCTGACTTTGTTAGCGTTTCTTGCAATACCGATAGCACCTTCTGCTGCTGCAAAAGATTCGTGACCGGCTAAGAAACAGAAGCAGTCAGTTTCTTCTCTTAAAAGCATTGCTGCCAAATTACCATGGCCTAAGCCGACTTTTCTCGTATCACCGACAGAACCAGGTACTGCAAAAGCCTGTAAGCCTAAACCGATAGCTTCCGCAGCTTCTGCTGCTGTTTTAATACCTTTTTTAATCGCAATAGCGCAGCCTAAAGTGTAAGCCCAAGAAGCGTTATCGAATGCGATAGGCTGAATACCTTTAACAATAGCATCTACATCGATGCCTTTTGATAAGCATAATTCGCGAGCATCTTCTAAAGATTTGAACCCGTATTCCGGTAAAACTTTTTTAAGAGTAGCTTCGCGCCTGTCTTGTCCTTCAAATTTTACTGTCATAATTTATTTCCCTTTTTTTCTAATCGTTTTACTTAATTTTCTTTTACCCTATTGTTTACGAGGGTCGATTGTCTTAACAGCATCAGCAAATCTGCCGTAAGTACCGATATTCTTTTCGTAAGCTTCCTTAGGATCAACGCCTGCTTT
>CALUPN010000081.1 GCA_944322625.1 Candidatus Gastranaerophilales bacterium
AAACGCTTCTTTATAAACTGTTTTTACGCCGGAATTTTTAACCGCAAGTTCCAGTGCTTTTCGGACTTTTTCTACTGTTTTGTCTTTTTTTTCAACGACTTTTGAAAAATCAAACTTAAAGTTTTCAAAACTAACTCCGATATCAGCAGAGTTTAAGAATTGGTTATATAATTCGGATGAGTGCAAAAACGATTTTGTCGGAATACAGCCGCGGTTAAGACAAGTCCCCCCGAGTTTATCTTTTTCAAATAAAACTACCGAAAATCCTCGTTTTGCAAGAAGCATGCCTGCTGTATACCCGGCAGGCCCTCCGCCTATAATTCCGTAATCAAACTTTTCCATATGCTTATTCTAGCACATTAATTTAAACTTTCATACTGCCGGAAGGATATGCCGGTTTTTTGTTAAAATATTTTTGGAAATCTGAAGCTCCGGCATTTCTAAGAACTGGGGTAACAATATTTGATGCCAAGATACTTGCACCTACGGTTCCAAGCGTTGTTACGTAATTTTTGTATGAGTAATATGACTCTGTCGGGAATTTAGGGTTGTTTTTTAAAACTTCATCTAAATCCAGCGAAAGTTTCCCGACTTTATCACCATACAAATCTTTATTTTTATTAAGATAATCTCTGACTTTTTGAGGAGCGATTTTCCCGGTAGAAGCCATTTTAGAGACGATTTTTTTAGTCATTTGAGTAATTAAGAAAAAAGAACCTATATTCACAACAGCGTCCAAGACTTCCTGCGGAACAAGAAAAGCTTTCTGTTCTCTGGGAATTTTAGGATTAAAAAGAACTGCACCGATTTGTGCAAGAGATGATAATCCCCAGCCGATTGTGCCTGTTACAACAAGCATTTTTGCCGTATTTCGTTTAAAATTATTGTATATCCAATCAAGCGGAGACTTTACCATCTTTTTTAGCCTCCTTTCCTTTTTGGTTTAACCGGTTCGTTATAAGAATTGTAAGCGGTGCATCCAATACAAAATTGGTTACACACATAGCTGCAAGCGCTAAAGCCATTGCAAGAGCACTCCTGTAATTTTTTAAGAACTTTTCGTTACCCGCAATTTCTGTTAAAGACTTTTTAGGTAACAGACATTTACTGAATTTTGATTTACCCTTTATATTGGTCATGTTTTTGACCGCAGTATAAATAGGACCTCTGACAACAAACATGCCTACTGCAGTGCCCGCAACAATTTTAGCAACAGTTCTGTTTCTTGCAACCTCTCTTGTCTCTTTATCAACCCTGTGATTATAGTAATCAATAGCCGGCTGGGTAACAAGTGCCGTTACCCCTAAAACTCCCCTGTTCGTATGCGGTTTTGAGACCCAGTTATCAAAATTATTTCTCTGATCAATTTTTTTTGCGGAATCTTTAGCCGTATGCATTGGTGCAACATCAACCGCTTTTTGGATAACCTTGTCTTGCAGTTTTTTCCACCATTTACCATGCATTGCGATACTATTGTAATTGTATTCCGGCTGTATATTCATAGTCTACACTTCTTCCTAACGGTATAAAACCGCTGAAACTTTAAAATTGACTTTTTCTCAAAAATTGTTACAATTTTCTTAACATTTTATTTTATGTGATCCGGCAGAATTCTTCTTCTAACCATTCTATTAAAGGCTTATCCTCCCCAAAATAGATATTAAATTCTTTTTCTATTTTAGAACTTCTCAAAAATTTTCTGTCAATATTGTATGCTGCCGGCTCCGTACCGTCTTCGGCTTTCCCGGTAATTTTATACATATTTTTATCATACACATTTGAATAATTCAAATCCAAATCCACACAAAAAGGCATTCTTTTTTTACCTTTTTCATCGTACGAAATGAGCCCGAATGTTCTGCAGATAATTGCTCTTGCCGGGTAAACGGAACACTTGTTATCAACAAGAAACGGACATTCATACATCTTTTCGCGGGATTTTTCTAAAAGATTTGAAATATTTTCATTAACCCTGTCTTTTATATTATCTTCAAGCTCGTTATAATAAAACATTAAGTTTATATACTCAAGCTCCGAAATCGGATATTCACCCTCTCTGCAGCAGTAAGCACAGCCTTCTTTACATTTTATAAAAGGTTTTTGTGCTTCAAACATTTTTTTGAGTTCATTATCAAGAAAATTTAAATATTCCCTGTATCTGGTTATCAAATTGATTCCTCACTTACATTTCTTTGAGCTTTTATGGCTTCGCATCTTTCAAGTTTTGTAAATAACTGATAATTTATTTCTCCTCCGACTAATATCAGAATGGATGTATAATAGAGCCACATCATCATAACCGCAAACCCTGCGATTGTACCGTATACAAAGTTATATGTATGCAAGTTGTTGATGTAGACTGAAAACAGCCACGAACCAAGCAGCCAGGAAATACAAAAGAATATCGAACCCGGAAGCGCGCTATGTCTCCTTAATTTCTCATTTCCGCTCAAATCGGGAAGAATATAATAACTTAAATACGCCATTATAAACAATGTTAAAAACGCAATCGGCCAGCGCACAAAAAGCATTATATTAGCCAAATGCTGTGTCATTCCGATATATGCAACCAGGAATTTTATAATTACTTTACCGAATACGATTAAAGTAATACTTAGGAATAAAACCAGAGTGCTTACAAACACCATGATTAAAGCTAAAATTCTTGAATATATAAAATTTCTTGTTTCTTTTACTTTATAAGCTCTGTTTAATCCTTTAGCAACAATAGCTACCGTATTTGTTGAAAGAAATAATGTAATACAAAAACCTAAAACTGCAACCAGCCCGCCTTTTTTAAAGAAAAAGACTTCATTTAATACCGTATTAACAACATTTAAAACATCCTGCGGCATAATACTCTGCATAAAAACAAAAATAGGCTGCATGAAGTTTTGTTTTCCCATGTAACCGAACAATGCCGTTAAAAACAATATAAAAGGACAAATTCCGATACAGAGCATAAATCCCATTTCAGATGCCATTCCGAAATAATCATGCTCTATAACAGATTTGATAATATTTTTTATTGTTCTGAATGTTCGTTTCACAATTTAATTTCTTTCAATATTTTTTTTACTGCTTCATCAATACCGGCTTTAATGGTGCATCCTGCCGCAAAAGTGTGTCCGCCGCCTCCGAATGATGAACAAATTTGTGCAACATCGGCTTTTTTACTCCGCATAGAGACTTTAGTTAATTTATTATCAACCTCTTTTACAACAAAAGAAACCTCTGTTGTATCAATTGCGCGGAGAGTTTCCGCAAGCCCGTCTGTATAATCATCCCCTGCTGAAAACTTTTCCAAATCTTTTTTATAGACAGTTGTGTAAGCAATCTTGTTGTCATTAAGAAACACAGCCTTATTTATACAGTAGTTCTGGAACATTACAAGGTTTTTTGTTTTTGTTTCATAACATTTTTTGTATATGAAATTAGGATTAGCACCGGCATCAACCAAATCAGCGGCAGCTCTTAAGGCAGACGCGGAAGTATTCTCAAACCTAAAATTTCCTGTGTCTGTCATAATAGCGGTATAAAGACAAACTGCAGAGTCTTTATCAATCTTCCAATCGTTTGCTTTAAAATAATCATACAAAACTTCTCCGCACGAACTCGCTTCGGGATTTATAAGCTGATAATCGCCAAAACCCGGATTAGTTTTGTGATGGTCTATATTTATTGTACATTTGGCCTTATCAAAAAAGATTTTAGAATCCATCACTCTGTCTATTGCTGCAACATCAAGCGTTATAACAAGGTCGTAAACAAGTGATTTATCAAAATACCTTTCAGCCTTATCAACGTTTGGCAGAAATTTATAGTTATACGGCAGGTTTGATACGATACTCATATCCGCTTTTTTCTTAAATCTGTTATAAATCATACTGTACATAGCGCACATAGAACCTAACGTATCGCCATCCGGATTCATATGAGATAAAAGCAGTATCTTTCCGCTCTGTTTTATGATATCATCTAAATTGAAGTTCATAAAATCATATTACCATAAACAATGAATAAAGTTTTGTATACAGATTTTGAAGGAGTTGATACCATCATTAATGAAATGATGGACTCTCCCGAGTTCAAAAAAGCAGTAACAAGAACCAACTTGTACGGTTTTTGGGATAAAATTCTGCCGGAAAAGTTTAAAAAACGTTCCCGTCCTTATTCAATGCTTCCGGGGGGGATAATGGTTATTGCTTGCGAAAACCACATTGTTGCTCAGGAACTTTCTTTATACAAAATAATATTGCTGAAAAAATTTGAGCCTTATCTTAAAACTTTGAAAATGCGCGTAGTTGACTTAAAATTTGACCCTAAAAAATGGAGTTTATAATTTAATAACCTGCATTTTCACCGATTGTATCAACAGCCTCAACCTTAATATCAGTGATTAATTCGGAATAAGAAATTACGACAATAGTCGGAATATGTCTTTCAAGAAGTTGATAAAGAGGAAGCCTTATTCTTGGTGAGCACAAGATTACCGGTTGCTGACCTATTGATTGATGCGCACGCATAAGAGTCATTGCAGTCGATTCAATTAAGTCCTGCACCTGCATCGGGTTTAGAAGGAACATTGTACCTAATTCAGTTCTCTGACAGCTGTCATCAAGAGTTTTTTCCCATTCCGGTGAAAGAGTCAGGGCATATAATACATGATCTTTATCAACATTGTTTAAACAAATTTGCCGTCCTAGTGCCGCACGCAAACGCTCTGAAAGAATATCCGGTTCTTTTGAGAATCTTGCATAATCACAAAGACGTTCAAACACGAATATAATATCTTTTATAGAAACTTTTTCCCGGATTAAGTTTACAAAAATCTTTCTCAAATCCGAAGTGGAAATAATAGCCGGAACAAGGTCATTTACAAGCGTCGGATCTTGAGAACGGACAAGTTCCATAAGCTTAAGAACATCTGTCTTTGTCATAACTTCATCAACGTGTTTTCTTACACATTCCTGCAGGTGCGTAACAAGAACATCCGTTGCATCAACTGCCGTAACATTCTTGGTTGCACGCGCATCCTCTTGAGAAATCCAGTAAGCCTGTGTTTGATAAGTAGGATCTACCCCGACAATTGCATCTTCGGGAATAGTTTTCTTAACAGCATCCCACTGATCTGCAATTACCATGTATTTGCCCGGATACACATAGCCGGACGCAACCACATTATTTCTGATAGAAATCACGTACTCATTTGCTTCCAAGGCAGAAGAGTCCATAATACGAATATTTGGTAAAATATACCCCAACTCGTCCGTAACTCTTTGACGCAATGCAGCAATTTTAGCAAGCAATTGACCTTCCTGATCCGGGTCAGCTATAACAAGCAGCCCTGCACCGACTTGCAAACTTAAAACATCAACCCCCAATCTTTCATACATCTTATTCGGGTTAACCAAATCCTGCATATTCTGCCGGACGCTTTCCAATTGCCCCAATTGAGATTGAACATCCGCATTTACTAATACAGAGAAGCCCGCAACCGCAAGAATTATCGTAAAGATTAAAAACGGCAGAAAAGGCAGACCCGTAATAGGAGACGTAACCGTAATCAAAGCCAGGAATAATGCGGCAAAAAACAATGAATACGGTTTGGATAATATTTGAGATGTTAAATCACCGCCCAAGGAGTTATTTCCTGCAGACGCACGTGTCATAACGATACCGGCCGCAATTGACATTAAAAGCGACGGAAGCTGCGAAGCAAGACCGTCACCTATTGTCAGAACGGTATATTTTGTAACAGCATCCGCAATAGGCATCTGGTTTACCAAACATCCGATAATTAAGCCGCCGACAATATTTATAATAACAATGATGATACCTGCCATAGTATCACCTTTTACGAACTTCATAGAACCGTCCATAGAACCAAAGAGACTTGATTCTCTCTGTAAATCTTCACGTCTTTTTACAGCTTCTTCCGGCGAAATGAGACCGGCATTAAAATCCGCGTCTATTGTCATTTGCTTACCGGGCATAGCATCTAATGCAAAACGAGCCGCAACTTCTGCAATACGTTCCGCACCTTTTGTAATTACCATAAACTGTACGACGGTTATAATCAGGAAAATTACGCCGCCTACAATCATATTCCCGCCGGTTACGAAGGTCCCGAATGCGTGAATAACTTCGCCGGCATCACCTTTTGCCAAAATAAGACGGGTTGAGGCAATAGAAAGTACCAGACGAAACATGGTTCCGAGAAGTATTATTGATGGAAATGCCGCAAGTTCAAGAGGCTTTTGCACATACAAAGATATCATCAAAAGTACAATACCAAGCGTAATATTTAAACTTATAGAAAAATTAATTACCCAATTCGGCATCTCTATAATAAGAATTAATATTAAGACCATTACAAAGAGTGCCAAAAATATTTCGCTTATAGGTTTATTTCCGCTACTTTCCTGTGCCATTAAATACCTTCTAATGCTTTCTTAATAATTTCCAATTGAGTGTCCACGGATGCATCTACAATACCGTTATTTGTCTGAAAAATACAACCGCCATCTTCTATTGAAGGATCGGATACAATATTAATTTTTGCATCAATCCCGTACTGATATGTTATGTTGGGAAGAGTGTCTTTAATAAACTGCACCGCCTGCGGCTTTACTCTTATGTTTATTTTCGGCTCACTCTTGGAAACAGTTTTCAGGACGTCAATGATTGTATTTATCAAAACCTGCGGATCGCTTTCCACCTCTTTTTTAATAATTTTTTTTGCAATATCAACACTAATTTCAAGAATATCCGGAGCTACATATTCAAATACATTTTTAGGTGCATCCATAAACTCTGAAAAACTTTTCCTAAAATCTTCAATATCACTGTTTGCCTGTTCAAGCCCTTTTCTATAGCCCTCTTCAAAAGCGGATTTTTTAATATTTTCAGCCTCTTCCTGTGCCCGTGACACAAGATTTCTGTCATCTATTCTTCTGTAACCGCGCCTTCTGGAACCGCGCCGGCGTTCCTGCCTTTGCGTAAAATCAATATTCTCTATATCAAATAAATCTATTTCCGGTTCCACAGGCGCCTGCGGAATTTGTTCCGAAACAGCGGGAGCTTCCGTAACGGGAGAATTTTCAGTCTGCTCAGCTACCGCAGGAGTTATATCCGTCTCCTGCGCTGTTTCTTTTTCCCTCACCCTGTACTTCTGGCTGTTTTTCTTTATAATCATAATTTAATTATACACTCTCTTCGATATATTGTGCAACAATACCTGCAACCCTGAGAGGTAATTCCGAATATTCTCCGTCATAAGCCTGCGCAACAAATCTTTTTACTAAAGGACGTTCATTTTTTATAATTTTTTCTATCTTTTCGCGCGGAGTTGAACGATAAATTCTTAATAAATCACCCATTACATTTTCTTTTGTAAGCTTACGCTTTACCGGCAAATATTCTTTTATCTCTTTTAAACAATCGGAAACCAAATCAGCATCCATATGAGATTCTAAATCTGCCATGTTCATATATTGTGATATTGCAAGAGAATCGTTTGAATCAAACTTGTTAAGTATTGTTGTAACCTTATCCTGAGAAAGAATCTTCAGAACAAGGGCCAATGACATAAGCTTCATTTGCTTATTGCTGATACCCTTAGGCATAGAGGCGAGCATTTTTTCCTGTTTCTGCTTTTTTTGTTTTTCTTCTCTGCGTTTTTGCGCCTCTTCCATGTTACGTTCGGCCTGTTCGGCAGCAGCTTGTTTTTGCTTCATTTGCTCTTCCTGGGCTGCCTTAGCCATAGCATCAATATTTGACTGACTTTCTGCTCGAGTTTTAGTCTCCTCGTCAATTACGCCTTTCTTCTCCAGTTCTTCTATACTTGAATTATAGACTTTAATGACATGATGCTCTACAGCCTGTAATAATTGGTCTTGCGGAATCTTTCTGATAACTGCCTGCTTCGCAACCTCAAAAATCGTAAATGCAATTTTTTGCATTATACTATCCCAATATTGAGGAAGAATGCCTGAATGTATCAAGTCTATTGATTTATGAAAAGACCATTCGGCAATAATTTGAGTAATAAAAACAGCCTGTTCTACGGTCAAGTTAAGCTGCGTATCATTATATAAAGCTTCACCTGCAAGTAAAGTAAAATTACCTAAAGTTTTTACAATATAGTCTTTTTCTCTGTCTTGCAATTCTTTTGGAACAAGTTCTTTAGCCTGCTCCGCCATATTTGCGGCAAAACCCTTATAATCAAATCCTTCGATTGGCATATTCAATCCTTCCCAAGATATAATAACCCGAATATATTATACTCTAATTTATATATATTTAGCCTCATATAATCAAATGATTTGGGATTAATTAAAGAAGCCGTTTAGATAAGGAAAAGGCGCAAAGATTTTTGCGCCTGAAATAGCCCGTGAGAGGCCAAAAATATATTTTAAACTTTTCTTTTAG
>CALUPN010000082.1 GCA_944322625.1 Candidatus Gastranaerophilales bacterium
TGGCACCCATCCCGGCCTTGTCTTGGATTTGCTCCACGCTCACAGAGCTTCACCTTTAAGCCTTACGGCTTAGTCGGCTCAATCTGTTCGCTATCCGGACTCTCATATTTACCCCTCCCATTTACCCCTCCGTCCGCAAATCCGCTCCCTCAAGGGAAGGGGTGCTGCACAGAGCTTCACCCCGTTTGAGATTTGTAAATTTTTGTAACAAAAAAGCAATTTTTTAGAAAATAATGTTTTACATGATATAGAAGGTAAAAACTTAAATCGGAGGTTTGTTATGAACAATATTTATTTTAAAGGTTCTGAAGCTGCGGGAAGTGTCGCTAAAATCAGTCAGCCACAGCCTAAGAAATATGAAAAACCTGCGGAACAAACGCTCCAAACCGATACGGTAAATTTTAGAGGACATGCAGGTGATAGTGCTGCTGAAAGTGCCGGAAAAACAATTGCCGGGCTTGCAATTTTAGCGGCTGCAATTGTAGGCGGCTTCGGTTATGCACACAAAGCCGGCTGGATTGGTAAACTGAAAAACGAAAATTTCAAAAACTTTTTGACTAAAATGTCGGAGCCATGTTATAACGCTTGCCATAAAACCAAAGAATTTGCTATGAAATACTATGGTAAAGTCAAAAACTTTTTTACCAAAAAATCTTAATTACTGCCTATCCTGAACCAGTTAACAAATTTGTTAAATAAAGTATTTTCCGGGATATCTTTTTCTTTTATTTCAGGTTCCGGTTCAAGTTCAATTTCAATTTCATTTGGCGATTTGTCTTCCGTATATTCAAACATATCATCATCCGGCTGGTCTTTGCGTTTTTTGCCCTGTCTCATATACATTCCGCCGCCGCCTAAACCGCCGCCGTCTTTATATGTCGGCTGAGCTTTGTTTATCGGATTAATATTACTGTTAAAATCAAAAGACATAATTGTTGGTCCGAAGTTTGTACATTGCATGTATATTATAAACTATTTTTGAACTTTTTCTACCTTTTTATGCTAAAATCATACTTGTGAGGTATCTGATGAAAAAAATCTTAGGTCTTTTTTTTACTTTCCTGACTTTAGTTTTAACTGCAAATGCTAAAGATATGCGCTTTGTTCAAATAAGTGATGTCAGGTTTAATTCAGCAGATGACAACGGACAGCTTGAAAAAATAGTTAAAGAAATTAATAAACTTAAGGATACTGAATTTGTAGTTTTTACGGGCGACAATATTAACAGACCTGACACAAAAGACTTGGAAGGATTTTTAAAAGAAGTTAAAAAGCTTAATGTACCTTTTTATATTGTTATCGGTGACAAAGATGTAAGCAAACATAAAGGTATGTCAAAAAAAGAATATATTAATATTGTTAAAAAGCAGGTAAGAAAATATAAGCCGGAAACTCCTAATTACGTATTTGAATATAATGATTTTGTTTTTATGGTTGTTGACGGTTCTAAAGATGTAATTCCCGGTACAAATGGATTTTATAAAGAAGATGTTTTAGTTCGGTTAGAAGAACAACTTAATCTTTACGCAGACAAAAATATAATAATTTTTCAACATTTTCCGCTGATACCGCCTTCAAACAGAGAAGCGTATTATACTTTTAAACCTGAAAAATATCTGGAATTATTATCCCGTCATAACAACGTAAAAGCAGTCATTTCCGGACATTTTGGAGTTAACAGCGAACAAAAAGTAAACGGAATTGTTCACATATCAACAGCGCCGCTGCCAAACTATCGTGTAATTGATATTATGGATTATGAAACTCAAAATCCGACTATATGGGCTGAGTTAAAAAATGTAAAATAAATCCCGTTTATATAAATACCATTAATGCCCGCGAAACTCCCGCTGCGAAACCTTTAACCCCTTGATATTTTCTTTCTTTTTCGGCTTTGATTTTTGCAAAATCCAAATGCTCCCCGTAGTTATATCTTTCTAAAACCGATTTTAAACCGAAAACATTTTGCAGTGCTTTACAAGATTTATAATGTTCTCTGAGAGAAAGCTTTTTCTCCGGTTTAAATTCCGGTGAGGAGGCAATATTGTCGCAAAGCATACTTTTTAAATTCGGAAGTTTCCCGCTTTCCGGGTGATGTGCGGAATGTTTGCGATGAAATTCGGAAACAAACGATTTGGGGAAACCGAGAATATATAATATCATCTTATCCAAATCATGAGTTATACTGTCAATCGAATTTCTTCCGAAAAGTTCTTTTTCAACCAATGCAAAAACGATTTTATGCTCGTAAGTATGTCGAATATTTTTAACATATTGTTTGCCGAAATTTTTAATTTTTGCGATAAAGCCTTTGAAACCGGCCGCATTTTTATCAGCAACCGGTTTCTTCACAAACATATCCGAACTTATTTTCTTTAACTGAGTATGGCCGTAAAATGCTTGACCGTCAGTTATACGGGGTTTATCGTATGAATTCCTGTAATAAGGGTTAAAGTTACACTTTATTTCCATATCCAATTATCGCATAAAATTCTTTTTATGCAACTATATGTTTACAAATCTTAAAAACTCCTTCATAAAACCTTTGAACCCTTTTTTCCAAAGTTTTGCCGTGCCGTGATAATATTCTTCATAATCCGCAATGATATTTTGCGGTAAGTCTTTCCCGCTGACAAGAGTTTCCGCCATAAATTCCAAATAATCATTCTGTTCTTCACGATATTCAAAATCTTTATATCTTAAATCTTCGTCAGCTTCATAGTGTACAAGAGCGTGATATGCGCATTCTATGTTTTTGTCTTTTGAATCCGGAAAAAGAGAAATAGCCTCCCGCACGGTTTTTCTCTCCGTTAAAACCGCGTATATTAATCTCCCGACAAATTTTCTTTCATTCAAATTGTTCATTTCAATAAGGGTTCACTATTTTAAAATCAAAATTTAAATTTTTAGGACCAAAGTGCGCGTCATAGTTAAGTTTTGGTCCTTCTGATAAATCCACAACGCTGCCGTCTTTGTTTTCTTGCGGCTGTAAATATTTTCCTAAACGTCTTTGGGATTTTATCATCGGTTCCTCTTTTTTTATTGTACATGCAGAAACGCAGAGCGACAAAACAGAAATACAGATGATAAAAGAGCAGATTTTGTTCATAAAAACCTCACTACTTATATTATAACATGTGGGTTTAACCTCTCTTATCCTGCTAAAGAATGAATTTATTTTATAAGACAGGAAGAAAAATGATAAATTGCTTTTTCAATGAGTTCCGGCTCTTTTGCATCACAAATTCCGGGTTTAAAATATTCGCATCTCGGATGAAATTTACAACCGGCAATTTCTGTCTGTAAAGCCGGAGGCGCTCCTTCTATTGTTTTCAGTTTAAGTGCGGGATTTGTTGAAGGAAGTGAATTTAGAAGTGCTGTTGAATAAGGATGCAGCGGTTTTTTGAAAAAATCTTTTGCCGGTGCTTCTTCAACAATATGCCCGGAATACATTACCGAAACATAATCGGCATAATTACTTACAAGGGCCAAGTCATGCGATATAAGCAGAACGGTTGTTTTTAATTCTTTTTTTATTTCATCCAGCAAGTCCATAATTTGTTTTTGAATTGTTACATCCAGAGCTGTTGTCGGTTCATCCGCAATAATAAGTTTAGCATTGCAGGCAAGAGCCATAGCAATAATAATTCTTTGTTTCATTCCCCCTGAGAATTCATGCGGATAATACTTGAGTTTATTTTCGATATCAGGAATTCTTACCATATCAAGAACTTCACGGGCTTTTCTTAATGCCTGCCTATCGGTTACTTTTGAATGGGTGCGGATTGATTCAATAAGCTGATTACCCACGGTATACAGGGGATTAAGTGCCGTCATCGGGTCTTGAGGAATGAGCGCAATTTTATTCCCTCTTAAGCGGCGCATCTGCCGCTCTTTATATTCCGAAATATTTTCTCCGTCAAAAATTATTTCGCCACTTTTGACTAATGCTGATTTTGGTAAAAGACGCATAACAGACATTGCGGTCATCGTTTTTCCGCAGCCGGATTCTCCGGCCAGTGCATGCATTATACCTGCTTTCAGATTTAAATTGATATTGTAAAGAACCTGATATTTTCCGATAAATAAGTTAAGGTTTCGGATTTCCAAGAGATTGTCCATAATATTTATTTTAAACCTTATGATTAAAAAAAGGAATAAGCAGATAAGACGATTGTATATTTATTCAATTATTTCCGGCGGTTTTTCAAAATATGAAGCAAAGTTTTTCTTATATTCCGCAAGTTCCGTACAATAAGCTTCCAAGTCCAATGAAACCCCTCTTTTAAGCGGGTATGACTTTACTCCCGCCGCCTTATACATGGCTCTCATATAAACATTTGCAATTGCATCACTTCCTCGCAGCCATGGAGTTGTATGTGCCAATATCCAGCGAATTTCCGCGATTGAAGAGTTTACTTCTTTCAAATTTTCATTTTTTATATCAGAATGTACATATTTCGGGAATATATTTTTTGAAAGCTCAAAAACTTTATTCAGATTTTTGTTTATATATAAAGAAGAACCGTGCAAAATAATTCTTCGCCCGCTTTTTTCAATAATCGGGCGGGAATAATCCTGTGCATTAACCGGGTGCAAAGGATGTGAAGATATAAAATCTAAGCGGCTGCGGTAATTTTTGTATTTATAATTTTCATAAGAAGTAGTTAAATCCGCCCATTTTTGGAAAGGCCAATTTTCTCTGGGTGCTCTTAACAGTCCGGAACAAAGCCTTTTTACTATATCTAACGTGTTATTTTTATTTGCTTTACCGACGTTTACGGAAATCAACTTTAAAACATTTTCGGCGGAAGTATCACGTCTGATGAGGCTTACGGCTAAATCTGCCGTTTGTATGATTTCACGTGCCCACTCGGTATTTTTGCCGTACCCGCGTATAGGGACAAAAAAATCTTTTCGGCTGAAACGTAGTTTTGGTGAATGTATATTGGCTTGAAATGCGGGAGTTGTTTCCATATATGTAACAAAACCCGTAAAATAAATTTTTGCTTTGTATTATAATGTTCTAAAAGGAGATTTTTATGTCAGAACAGGTATACGGAAATATACATTCGGTTGAAAGCTGCGGAACCGTTGACGGCCCCGGAATAAGATTTGTGGTTTTTACTCAGGGATGCCCTTTAAGATGTCAATATTGTCATAATCCCGATACATGGGATTTTAAAGACAATAACAAAATGTCTGTTGATGAAATTCTTGAACAATACGAAGGAGTTAAGGAATTTTGTGCCGGAGGGATAACTGTCACGGGCGGTGAACCTATGTGCCAGACGGAATTTGTAACGGAATTATTTAAAAAAGCGCGGGAAAAAGGAATTCATACAGCTCTCGATACTTCCGGAGTGCTTTTTAACAAAAATAATACTCAAAAAGTCGATGAACTTTTAAAATATACAAGCATAGTTCTTCTTGATATCAAACATATAAATGATGAAGAACATAAAAAACTTACCGGCCATTCAAATAAGAATATTTTAGAGTTTGCAAAGTATCTGTCAGATATTAAGAAACCTATGTGGGTAAGGCATGTTGTTGTTCCGGGAATTACATTCAATGAAAAATATCTGACCGAATTAGGTGAATTTTTAGCGGGACTTCATAATATTGCCGCCCTTGATGTGTTGCCGTATCATGATATGGCAGTTCCGAAATATGAAAATCTCGGGATTGATTATCCGCTAAAAGGGGTGCCGCCGCTCACACATGAACAGGCTCTTGAGGCAAGGAACACTATTATGAAAGCTTATCGCAAGATAAAAGAAAATCAGGCCTAGAGTAAGATAAATTTGAGTTTGGTAAAAGGGCGGGCTTAAAAAGCCCGCCCTTTACAAAACTTAAAAATTAATGTATAATCGCGGGTAGTTGGTTTAAATAAGAATATTTGCTAAATGTCGGATGAATTAAGGCTTAATACAAAATTAATCGGTTTTGACGGAATAATGGGCCGTTGGGATTTTTGCCTGAATTTTGTTTATCTTTGTATGATAGGCACTCTGTTTTCACTTCCGGCCTCAGGCTATATGATGTCACATATCGGTACTTTTTCCGATTTTTTCAGTTTGAATGCCGTTTTTTGGGAAGCGCCGGGGTTATTAAAAATCTGGGTTCTTCCGGGAACCGCTTTTGTTTTGTATATCGGGATTTCTCTTATAATAAGACGTTTAAATGATATAAACGGAAAAGTCTGCCGTGATACAAATGTAATAGTTGCAACTTTGTATGCATTGTCATCGTTCGGCCTGTTTTTTCCTGTCGGAATTTCATTTTTACTCTGTTTAATAAATTTTGCTATCCTTTTATATTTAATTATTGCTAAAGGTAAAATTACGGGGAAATATCCGTATGATTACAGAAAAGAGTTTAACTGGGGCGCTTTTTTCGGAACTTGGATTTGGGGATTATTTAATAAATCATACAAAACTCTCTGGATGCTGCTTTTGTGGCTTACTCCGTGGGGATTTTGGTATGCTCTTGTGTGCGGATTTAAAGGCAATGAGTGGGCTTCCGGAAACAGAAATTGGCAGAATATAGAAGAGTTTAAAAACTCACAGGAAACTCAGACAATAGTATTTGTTATATTATCAGTCTTAATAATTCCGATAATATATTTTTTAATAATCACTGCTATTGTATGTGCACTGGTATTTACTGCTATTGATGAAGCAAAGACTTCTCCCGATAACAGTTCCCCAACTTTGGAAAGGGTAGGCAGTGCTCTTCATAATATCAGCATAAGTTATTTTGAATCATACAAAATAACTTCGGATGAAAATAAATTCTATATATCACCGTCAGACTGGAAAAGTTATTCTTTTTCCGATAAAAAGAATATTCTTGACCTGGCCGCAAATGCCGCTGTAAATGAAAGAGAAAAATTATCTCAAAAGAAAAAGTCTTATACGAAATCGTCAGAATTAAAACGTACAAAGATATACAGTTCGGAAACGGGAGAATTACTCGGAGAATTTTGTCCGGATGAAGAGATTTATTCTGAAAAAACAAATTTAAAAACAATAGTAAAAGCTTCTATGAATGCTTACAAATTTTATATTCCAAAAAAATAATATAAGAAAGGAAAAAGAATGACAATCAGCGGATTCAACAACAGACCGGCAACTGCTTCACCGGCTAAAAGTCCAACCGTTAATAAACCGGCAAATTTGGCAAATAATTCCGGGCAAGGAAAAGAGTCTCCGGTTTTGGATATAATATCCAAAAGATTTAACTGGGGTGCGTTTTTCCTGTCTTGGATTTGGGGGCTGGGAAACAGATCGTATATTACATTATTAATTTTTCCGGTTTCGCTTTTAGGACTTATTCCTTTTGCCGGTTTTTTTGTAACTTTAGGTCTTTGCATTTGGTTTGGAATCAAAGGTAATACATGGGCATGGCAGAACAAGCAATGGAAAAGTATTGAACACTTTCACGAGGTTCAAAAGAAATGGGCTATTGGTGGTATAATTGTGACGATTATATTTAGTATAGTTATCCCTGCTGTCGTTTTATGTATGGTCTTACCTGTATTATTTACAGATACAACGGCTATGGAAAATTCAACCAGAATAAAAATGGCTGCCAATGAGGTACAGCAAGCTGTGCTTATGAATGAAGTTCTGTAGGTCAGGCATAGTTCTGTAGGTCAGGCATAGCCTGACAAAAATATTAAAACGTAATATAAATGGGTTTTATGATAAAAATTGGTGTAATTTTGATGACAAATACAATATTAGGAGTTTGAATTTAGAATAGTTTTTGTCAGGCAATGCCTGACCTACTAATTATTGAAAAAGCCAAATATTGCCCTAAAAAAGATTTATGGTATTTTAATGCGTCACTTGAGCAAAATCCGATTGACGAACTTATTGTAAATTGTTAAAATAAAAGAAAGGATTATATATGAAAGTAGAATTAACGCCAACAATAACAAATCAAAAAACTAATCTGTTTACTAAAATTAAGCGTTTTTTTGTAGGAAAATTAAAACCTCTAACAAAAGATACTTTTGAAAAAGGCAATGCAGAAAAAGCTGAAAAGAAAATTATAGTATCCCGTAAGCATCCGAATTGGTGTGATGCTCCCGAAGACGGATATAGAAATAATACTATTGCTGAAACTATTTGTTATTATCCTGATGATGTCAAAAAAATGGAAGCAATGACAGAAGATGAAGCAATTTTATATTCTCGTAGACTTTATAAAGAAGGTAAGTTTTACTATGATAAACCTTTAACAAAAGAGAAATTTGAAACCTTTATGCGGTCATTAGGGCTTGACCCGAATGAGTTTTATATCAAGGATAATAAATGAAAGTAGTTCTGTAGGTCAGGCATAGCCTGACAAAAATATTAAAACGTAATATAAATGGGTTTTATGATAAAAATTGGTGT
>CALUPN010000083.1 GCA_944322625.1 Candidatus Gastranaerophilales bacterium
TAGGAGGCCTTGATATGCTTATTTATCAAGCAGAAAGAGCTTTACAAATATGGACCGGATGGTCTCCTGATGTAAAAAATATGAAAATCGCTGCTCTTGAAGTTTTATAATTATTTTATTGCTAAAACTGAAACTTTAGGTTAAAATCAAGATGAGAGAGAGTTGAGGGTTTTGTATGAATAAAATTCAGATAAAAGCTGAAGTTCTGGCTACGCTTACCGCACTTGCGACTTCTGCGCAACCGAATTCGGCATTGCTTAATGAATTAAAAATGATTGAAGATAAGAAAACCGTTCTTGAAGTATTAATAAAAGAACTTGTTAATGCGCCGGAACAGAAAGCTCTTTTAATCTGCTGGCTTTTGACTGAATTAATTGATAAGGAAACTCTTAATAATGAACTATGGGATGTAATTAAATCGCCGGAATATAACGACCATGTAAAAATGATTGCATTTAATATGCTGAAGGATTTAGGGAACAAAATTGACTATGATGTTATAAGCGGATATTTTGAACAGTTTAATGAGCTTATAAACAAGGAGACAAAAGAGCTGCTTGATACAGCCATAATGAACCCCGAAGCCCAGATAGATTTTATGGACTTTTTAAATGCAATTAATGATGATGATAAAATTATTCTTATAAAGTCTTTAGAAGAAGATTATTCACATGATGCTCTGGCAAATATTTTAATTCCGGTTTTTATTTTTTATATGAATACGGAAGTCGGAAATACTGCGCTGGATATTCTCGGGCGTTCAAAATCGCAGCTTGCATACCATGCTTTAGAGAATTCAAAAACGTATGCACCTGAAAATATACAGGCAAAAATAAGCAAAGCAGTTTCAGAACTCAAAATGGGCGGAATCAGGGTAGATAAAACAGAAGAGTTCTATAAAAATATTTTAAAAGAATCTAAACCTTATAAGACTTATGTTTCTTTTCCGGACGGGCATGGGAATATGGCTATAATATTTTCCCGTATAAGAGAAAATAAATCACTCCAGTTTCTTGCAATTGTAATTAATCCGAGATACGGAATATTAGATTCGTTTGGATTTAATACTATGACAGAGAGAGATTTTTATAAAATAGTTGATAAATTCTATAATTATCAGGAAAAGTACGAAGTCAGTCCGGGGATTGTAAAATATCTTTTAAGACAGGCTGAAGAGAATTCTCATATCAATCAGGAGCCTATACCGTATGAGTATATTTGCTGGCAGAGTATTCTTTTGGATATTGAGCCTGAAAAACCGGAAATTAATCTTGACAAAAAAGAACTAAATCAGAAAGATATTGATAAGCTTTGTCTGAATGATTATGTGCAGAACTGGTTTTTTGATGAAATTACTTCGGAAGAATTCAAAATATTTATTGACAAACTTTCAGCAGAATTTAAATCAAATAATTTCAATGTCGATTTAGATAAATTTATTGCGGATAATTTCGATAGTATTTATACAGCAAAAGAGCTTGCTTATAAATTGATTACATTTAATATTTCAGCGTACTTGCGTTATCTGAAAGGAGATAAAGAACTTGCTCAAATACTTTATTCGTTGGGTTCTAATTACGCATTTTTAACAAATATTGTACGAAAAAGTATTTATGAATATTATGTAGGGAAACGCTATATTCTGAAAAACCAAAGAAAAGCTTCTAATATTTTTGAAAAAAGAATGCAGCCAAAAGTTGATGATTTTCAACTGTTACAGCTTGATATGATAATATCGAGTATAGAAGCAAGGTGGGTTGATAATGCATAAAGTTATGGCTCTCGATGTCGGAACTAAAAGGATTGGGATTGCCCTGAGCGATTATCTCCGGGTTATTGCAACCCCTCATTCTTTTATCTCAAGAATACCGGAAGAAAAAGCGCTTGAAGAAATTATTAGAATCGCGAAAGAAAACAGGGTTGAAAAGATTGTGGTAGGAGTTCCTCTTAATATGGATGGCTCAAAAGGCAGTCAGGCTAAAGATTGTATAGAATTTTCACAAAAAATTATTGGTTTTGATATAATATTAGAAGATGAAAGACTGACTTCCGAAGAAGCCGAAGAAAGGCTTCGTTCAAGAAAAGTCGATTTCAGAAAAAATAAGGGCCTTGTAGATATGGAAAGTGCCTGTGTGATACTAGAACAATATTTAGGGAAATGATTATGAGTGAAGAAAACGAACAACAGTATGTGGAAATCATTGACAATGATGGTGAAATCGTTAAATGTGAAGTTTATGATGTAATTGATTTTGAAGAAAAAACTTATGCACTGCTTTTGCCGATTGAGGAAGAGGGTGAAGAAGAAGCGGAAGTTATTGTTATGCAATACGTTGAAGAAGGCGAAGACTGCTATTTCCAGACAATTGATGATGAAGATGAGTTTCAAAGAGTTTGCGAGTATATTCAATCATTAGAAGATGAGGAAGAATAGTTTTGTTTGAAAGGTTTACGGAAAGAGCGGTTAATGTAGTAAGCGAAGCCCAAAAATTAGCAAGCGGTATGGGGTGCAATGAAGTTTTGCCTGAACACCTGCTTCTGGCACTTGTAATTGAAGCAAAAGGTGTTTCTTTAAAATTATTTAGAATGTACGGGGTAACTCCCGAAGCTTGCAGAGCTGAAGTTGAAAAATATATTATAAAGACAGGCAAACATAAAGACAATATCCATTTTAGCCATTCTTTTAAAGATATTTTAAAACATACGCTTGATTTAGCAAGCAAATCCGGTAACACAAATATTCTTTTTGAACATCTGTTTCTTTCTGTAATATCTGATAAAAATTCAAACATTCAGGCGATTTTAAATCATTTTGATTTTGATGTATATAATTCGCGCGATATTTTAACAAAACTTGTGCAGCGTAAAATTAAGCGTTTGGAGCATCCGGAGGCATTGGAAGATGAAGCTAAAAACAATAGCTTTGAATCAATTTATGAAGGAGAGGCTCTTGCCGGGGTTTTAGACGGGGCCGTATCTAAGCTTTCGGCTAAAGGATATGAAATTTTAGGAACCGAGCAGATTATGGCTTCCATCTTGGAAAATGCAGACAGTGAACTTGTAAAAACTATTAATAACTATGGTTTAAACAGTACAAATTTCGAAGAAAAGCTTGCGGAACAGCAGTCAAGGCAGGCTGAATACGAAGGGAAAAAGATTATATTTACTCCAAATGCCTTTTTAATGATGAATTCAGCACTCCAGACCGCTAAAGAACTCGGCTCGTCCGTAATTACTCCCGAACACATTGTTCTAAGTGTTTTAAAGACTAAAAAAGGTTTGGCGTACGATATTATCAAATCTCTTGGTATTAATACCGAAAAACTTTCAGGTGATATTTTAAAACCGATAGAAAAACAGATGCCGGAAACGCTTACAATAATGAAGCTTGCAAAAGAAGAAGCCAGAAGAATAGGGCGTAATATCGTAGGAACGGAAATGTTTCTTCTGGGAATTATTGCAGAGGGTACAAGCAGAGCGTTTGAAGTTTTAAATGACCTCGAAATTACTATGAAAGATGCCCGTATAGTCGTTGAAAACCTTGTCGGGTACGGTAATGAGTATTTTGATAAAGAAATTATATTCACAAAGCGTGCTAAGAAGGTTCTTGAAAAAGCATGGCTTTCTGCTAAGAAGTCTAATAAACAAAAGATTGAGGCTGTAGATTTATTGCTTGCTATAATTGATGAGCCGGAATCTCTTGCTATGAAAGCACTCGACCAGCTTGGCGTGGATGCTGTCGAAATAAAACACGGAATTCAGGGGCAGTGCATATAAAATGGAAGATTTAGTCACAAGAGTTGCGGATTTTATGAAAAAGTACAATCTGCAGGATAAAACCATTGTAGTCGGTTTCTCCGGCGGGTACGACTCAATGTGCCTTCTGGATATCATGGCTAAAATTAAAGAACTGCCGGGGTTTGAAGATTTAATTGTTGCTGCCGCGCATTTTAATCACAACTGGCGCGGGGAAGAGTCTTTACGGGAGCAGGAAATATGCCGTATTTTTGCTGCTTCGAAAGGATTTGAGTTTTATGTCAAAGAGGCGCCTAAGGGGTTAAAGAAAACGGAAAACGAAGCAAGAATTGCAAGATATGAGTTTTTTGAAGAAGCATATGAAGAATTTGACGCGGATGCAGTCTTTACTGCCCACAATAAGGATGATAATGCCGAGACGGTTTTATATAGAATTATAAAAGGAACAGGTATTGTAGGGCTCAAAGGTATTTCGGAAAAGAGGGGGTATTTTTACCGCCCGCTTTTAAAGACAAAACGCTCCGAAATAGTTGATTACTGCAATGAAAATAATCTGACCCCGAATAATGATTCTTCTAATTCAAATACCGCTTATACAAGAAATTACCTGCGTTTAAATGTTATTCCTGCATTGGAAAAAATTAATGAAGGGGTAAAAGATGCCTTAAATACGCTTTCTGCAAATGCTCTAAGCGATAATGAGATTATAGAAGAGTATTTGAAGACAATAAGACCGAATATTTTCAGGGATGATAAAATTATTTCGGCTGAATACAAAAAACTTTCAACACCAGTAAAAATGCGTTTTTTACATGAATATATCCAGACATTAGAACTCGATTATGATTACAAAAAAATCAACGAGCTTTTTGATTTTATAGAAGCCAATATTAATCAGAGAAACGGAAATACAAAGTCTCTGGCTTCTGCTCTCTGGCTTTATGCTGACGATAAAATTATTGAGACAATTCCTCCGAAAGTTAAATCAGAAGTTGTTGATTTAAAACAGGAAGTTTTAATTGCAGGGGAAGGCGAGTATAAAATCGGCGATAAAACTTTGAGTATAAAAAAATATGTTGATAAAGATATTTTTGTATTCCCCGAATCGACGTCTAATTTTGCGTATGTGGATTTATCGGAAGCTAAATACCCTCTTATACTGCGTACGAGAAAAGATGGAGATATAATAAGACCTTTTGGAATGACGGGTTCTATGAAATTAAAGAAATATATGAACGCTAAAGGTGTTGCAAAGCATAATAGAGACAGGATTTTATTGCTATGCAGCGAAGAAGAAGTTTTATGGGTTTTAGGAGTCGGATTAAGCAGTAAAATCGGAGTGAGAACAAAACCGACGCATGTTTTAGAGGTAATATAATATGGAAATGATTACGGAAGCGGATTTAAAGGTTTTATTTACAGCAGAAGAAATCCAAAATTCGATAAGGGGTTTGGGTGAAAAACTCAATAATGATTATGGCAGCGAAGAATTGTATTTAATCTGCGTTCTAAAAGGCTCTGTAATGTTTACTGTTGACTTATCAAAGCATCTCAAGATGCCGTTAAGAATGGAATTTATACGGCTTTCAAGCTACGGTTCAGGTTTTGCATCTACAGGAAAAGTTAATGCTGTCGATATATCACTTCCGGATTTGAACTGTAAAAATGTTTTGATAGTGGAAGATATCATAGATACAGGCCATACGGCAAGGTTCCTCGTGGATTTTATCAGGCATAATTTTAAGACAAAATCTTTGAAATTCTGTTCGCTTCTGGATAAAAAAATTAAGCGCGAAGTTGAAATTGATCCGGATTATTATGCTTTTGAAGTTGATGATAAGTTCCTTGTAGGCTACGGATTGGACTATGACGGATATTATCGTAATCTGCCGTATATAGGTTGTATAGAAACTTAAAAATTATTACATGCAGGAGTATACGCTTTAACAAGCACAATTTACCTAAAATTAATAAAAAAAAGTCCTCTATTACAGAATCTGAAAATAATTCAAAATATAATGTAAATTTTTGTAAACAAAAGGGTTGAAAAATTGTACATTATACCCTTGTTAACTTGACGTTAATTTTTGATGTTGTACGATAGTATAACATGCTAGTATATGGGATAATTATGTCCGAAATAAAGTAGAATAAAAAATAAATTTTTATATAGTACATCATTAGAATAGATGAGGTGAATTAATGTCGACAGAATATGCAAAAAGAGTAACGCCAATGGGTATTCCTAATACACGTTTGGACGATTTACCGGATTTAATTGACGTGCAGAAAAAATCATTTGAATGGTTTTTAAAAGAAGGACTTAAAGAAGAGTTATTGGCTTTTTCTCCCGTAAAAGATTATACGGGAAGATTAGAGCTTCATTTCCTTCCGAATTACACGTTTGATAATGCAAAGTATACAGTTGAAGAAGCCCGCATACATGACGCTACTTATGCAAAACAACTCCGCGTTATGGTAAGGCTTGTTAACCGTGACAGCGGTGAAATTAAGGAGCAGGAAGTCTATATCGGTGATATTCCGACCATGACTGATAAAGGTACATTTATTGTAAACGGTGCAGAACGTGTTATTGTATCTCAAATCGTTCGTTCGCCGGGTGTTTATTTTAAACGTGAAATCTCTCCTACAGGTAAGAGATTATATAACGCTACTATGATTCCTAACCGCGGGGCATGGTTAAAAATCGAAACAGATTCTAACGATATTATATATGTTAAGATTGATAAGAACAGAAAAATCTTAGCAACAACATTACTTAAAGCAATGGGTATTACAGTTTCAGAGATGGAATCTTTATTCACTCACTTTGAATTCTTAAAGAAAACTCTGGATAAAGATACAACAGAAACTACAGATGATGCTTTAATCGATTTGTATAAAAAATTGAGACCCGGCGATCCAGCTTCTGCTCAAGGCGGACGTCAGATTTTGGAATCAAGATTTTTTGATGACAAAAAATACGATATCGGTCGTGTAGGTCGTTATAAATTAAATAAAAAATTGAACTTAAATATTCCTAAGAACCAGAGAACTTTAACAGTTCAGGATATCGTAGCTTCAATTGAATACTTGATTAATTTAACTTACGATGAAGGTTCATTGGACGATATTGACCACTTAGGAAACAGAAGAATCCGTTCAGTCGGTGAACTTCTTCAAAACCAGTTCAGAGTAGGTTTATCAAGAATTGAAAGAATTGTTAAAGAAAGAATGACTCTTCAAGACTCTGAAACTTTAACTCCGTTGAACTTGTTGAATACTAAGCCATTGGTGGCATCATTAAAAGAATTCTTCGGTTCTTCTCAGTTGTCACAATTTATGGATCAGATCAACCCGCTTGCTGAATTAACTCACAAAAGACGTATTTCAGCTCTTGGACCTGGCGGTTTACAGAGAGAAAGAGCAGGGTTTGCAGTTCGTGATATTCACCCTTCTCACTACGGACGTATTTGTCCGATTGAAACTCCTGAAGGTCCGAACGCAGGTTTGATAGGTTCTTTGGCTACACACGCCAGAGTTAATGACTACGGGTTCATTGAATCTCCGTTCTTTGTTGTCAAAGACGGCAAGGTTACTGATGAAGTTGTTTATATGACAGCGGACGAAGATGAAAACTTCAGATGTGCTCCGGCTGATGTTCAGTTAAATCCTGATAAAACATTTAAGGCAGCACAAATTCCTGTTCGTTACAGATCAGAATTTATTATGAGCGACTCTTCAAAAGTTGACTATATGGGAGTTTGCCCGATACAGATTATTTCTGTTGCTACATCAATGATTCCGTTTATTGAACACGATGATGCTAACCGTGCATTGATGGGATCAAACATGCAGCGTCAATCTGTTCCTCTTCTTATTACAGAAAGACCGGTTGTTGGTACCGGTATGGAAAGAAGAGTTGCAAAAGACTCCGGTATGGTTGTTTGTGCAAGAGTTGATGGTGTTGTTTCCCGTGTAACAGGTGAAGAAATCGTTATTACTGATCAGAGCGGAAAACATCATTTACATACATTAATGAAATATGTACGTTCAAACCAGGATACTTGTATTAACCAGAAACCGATTGTAAACGAAGGCGACAGAGTTCAGGCTGGCGATGTAATCGCAGATGGTGCTTCAACAAGCTGCGGTGAACTTTCAATCGGTAAAAACATTCTGGTAGCATACATGCCCTGGGAAGGTTATAACTTCGAAGATGCTATCCTGCTTTCTGAAAGATGCGTACATGATGATATATTTACATCAGTTCACATTGAAAAATTAGAAATAGATGC
>CALUPN010000084.1 GCA_944322625.1 Candidatus Gastranaerophilales bacterium
GCACGACACGACAGGGCAGTTCATGCCGAGATTTCTGGCAAAATAGCTGGCTGAAGCCGGCATCCTTCCTGTAGCAATCGTCACGTATACGCCTTTTTGCATTGCTTTTTTTATTGCCTTTGCAACAGCCTCGCGCAGCTTATTAGGATTAAAATCTTCTTTTTTACCAAGGCCTACAATAAGAATTTTTCGATAAACTTCTTTTCCGTAAGTCGGTAAAAGATAGGTTTCGCCGAATTTTCCTTTAAAATTATCCTCTTCAACAGCGTATTTGTTAGCTAAATCGCTTGCTGTTTTTTCACCTTCAAACATGCTTACAACAAGAATATCACTCTCAATATTCTTTGCATCTTGAACAACTTTAATTTCCATAGTTCAAAACTCCTTTCTTATTTTATTAATATTTTAAACAATCAGATTAAAATTTCAAATACATTAATCGGGGGGATAGAGAAGCAGTATAGGCAACAAACAGGCAGAGCCTGCACCACAAGTGTGCTTAACACTTCGTCAAAGGCTAAAATCACTGCAAAGAATACTTATTTAAAATATAGTATGAATTTTATTGTCCTGATTTAAAGTTACAAGGAAACCTTCCTGAACGGAATTCCGATATTTAACATTAAATTGAGGAGCTCTGATATCTTCTACCCGATAAGTCTGAATTTCCAGCGGATAGCGGAAACTGTCCGTCAATGCTTGTTTAAATTTGCCCAGTGTATTAATGAATTGGTTTCCTACGGCTTTTGATGAATAAATTTCTTCCGGCTCGCCATACTCTATCATATCCGGCAGAGCTACGCGTTCAAGAAAACGCAGATAGCTGTGCAGCGTAAAAATATTCCGGTTGTTTTCATTTCCGTAGTACAAATTAATTAAATTTTGCATCTTCTTTTTGTTTAAATAAGGTGCATCTTTTAATTTAAGATGCTTTATTAAATTCGGATAAGAATCGTAATGTTTTTTTATGTCTGCTTCGATATCATCTATTGTGTAATCGGAACTATCTTCCGAACTAAGCTGACTGTATGATACATTTGCATTCATTAGTTCAAAAATATTATTTAAAAGACTGAAATTCTTCATATATGAAGAATACGGGAGGCGAACCGTAAAGTTCTCAGGCGACATGATAGTAAAAGAACCGAATTTTGTATTACGTTTCAATACCGCTATATCCTTGATTGCATTACCATCATATCCGTTATTCATAAGCTGATTGTATTCAACAAATTCCAACATATTCTGACATCCGCAGTCTTTCCATTTTTCAAGCGCGTCTTTATTTACTGTTTTATTGATTATTGCCGATAAAAAATTGCTTGCATCATCAGTATTATTAGTTTCCGCTAAATTATAAATATTGGCTATATCATATAAATAACTACTATAACATTTATTTATTCTGGATAATAGCATTTTTCTGATATCATCGTCCTGAATATTCTCATTAATATTATTTACAAACTTTTCTATTACGGATTGTTTTAAATTTTGATGGTCATTCTTTACCGCGTCAATATAACTGCTCCTGATATTTTTGTATTGATTAAGAATTTTTTGAGTTGCCGGCTCTGTTTTTGCAACAAACTCTTCAGCCTCTTCTTCCTGAGATTTCGGATGTTTTTCAGATGTATATATCTTCCCGTACTTCTCGGTTAACTTATTTATTTCTGCTATATCCTTACATCCTTCCGACTCTGTAAGATAATTTTCTATAATGGTCTTATTAGGAATTAACTCGTTTTCCAACGAATAATGACTGCCTTTGTAGTTTGTTCCGCAAAACTCATTATAAAAATTAACCATATGTGCTTGTTCTTTCAGATTAATATTGAAATCCTGTGAAATCTGCTCAATTCGTTTTGCCAGCTGCAGTTCAAAATCAGCTTTGCGTCCTCTGTGACTTGATAAAGGTACAATTGTCTTTTCAAATGTATCACCGTCTGAATTCTTTGACTGTTTAATATTTGGCTCCGCTTCGGATGTTACTTTCGAAACCTCTTCTTCTGCAAAAAGCATTTCGGTAATTTGCGCTGCAGCTGCTGTTATAAGTGATGCAACCGCTGCAAAAAATACATTCTTTTTAACAGGATCAGAAAATTGTTTTTTAATATTCGTTCCTGTTTTTCCGCTTTGTATACCGGAGTTTAAATTCTTAAACACTTCTTCCGAAAGCTCTGAGAAAATTTTTGAATTTACCTCTGGCCTTGCCTTAAATGTCGTTTTTACTTTCGGAGCCGGAGCATCTGTATTTATCTTTACCGGTAGTAATTTCACAAAACAAACCTTTCTTCTTTCTTGTATTTTTATAAAACCTCATAAAAATAAAAATTGCCGAAATTGTTTTATTTGTAAAGAAATATTAATACAGATCAAGATAATATCAACTAATTAACGGATTTATTTATTCATAAATATTATAAAATGTAGGTTATGAAATATGATTACAAATTATTAATGGAAAGAGCAAAAGAGGCATCTAAAATGTCTTATTCGCCGTTTTCAAAGTTTGCTGTAGGTGCAAGCGTATTAACCGGAAACGGAAAAATTTATTCCGGATGCAATATAGAAAATTCTTCTTTCGGAATGACAATATGCGCAGAAAGATGTGCTATATTCAAAGCCGTATCAGACGGTGAAAAAGAAATCCTTGCCGTTGCAATATTTTCTCCGAATGAATCCGACTGTTACCCTTGCGGTGCTTGCAGACAGGTTATGTACGAGTTTCAGGGAGAAAAAGAAATTGAAATTATTACAGCAGAAAAAGATAAACTAAACATAAAAAAAATGAGTGATTTTTTGCCATACGGGTTTAAAATTCACGGATAATCGGAGATATGTATATTATTGAACTTTTTATAAAGTGGCTCAATAAAAATAAAAGGGGCAACAGCGCTAATCCTGACAAATTTTTCGCTGCTAAAAACATTCCTGCTGAACAGGATGAAGCATTAAACTGCAAACATAATTTTATGCCTGTAGACAGTACAGGTGACGTTTTGGCTTGTACAAAATGCGGATTTGTAGTAAAAAGAAAAGGTAAATAATTAGTGAATTAAAAGGATTTTTATATGAAGAAATTTCTGGATTTTATTTCAACAAAAACATTTAGAAATGTAATGTGCTTTATACTCTTTACATTCCTTTTGACGGTTACTGTTTCGTCACAAAATTTTTTCTTTCAAAAGGTTATAGAAAACGGTATCAGTAAAAAAGACATTATTGCTCAGAAAGACATTAAAGTTATTGATACGGTAAAAACAGAGCGGCATAAAAAAGAAGTTGCTCAAAATGTCGAACCAATCTTAACTCAGGCAGAAGATGAGTTTATTACAACAAGCCTTATTACATTGCAAAATTCAGTAAAAAAAATTCGTGAGAAAAATGTAACCGATGAAATAAAAACGGATGAACTCAACGTATTATTTGATGAATCCGGCAAAAAAGGGCTTGTCGAATTTTTACTGAAAGCAAATGATGAAGATTTACAATCCGTGTTCGATAAATCAAAAATCACATTATCATCTGTTTTAAACACAGGAATTTCCAACAAAGATTTTGATAATAACAATGTGACTGCAATTATTAAGAAAAACCTTCCTAATAACGTACCCAGATATCAGGGAGCTTTAATCGCCGGAATTCTTAATCAGATTATAGTTCCTAATCTTGTAGTTGATGAATTCGCAACCGAAATCGCAAGAAAAAATGCACAAAATGCAGTAAAACCTTATGAAGTTGTTTTCAAAAAAGGTCAAAAGATTGTATTTGAAGGCGAGCCGGTTACAAAACTTAAACGGGATGCTTTACGTGCAGCGGGGTATAATGTATTGGAAATAAATTACGGCGGAATTCTCGGAATGTTTATCCTTGTAGCTTTCTTTACTTTTGTATTCCTGCAATATGAAAAGAACTTTGAAAAGCAATACTACAATGCAAAATACATGGTCATAATGTCATCATTTACCCTTATTCTGGCATTTATAGCAGTTCTTCTCCCTACGGGATTTTCTCCGTACATAATTCCGATACCTGCATATACAATTTTGCTGTCTATATTTACTACGCCGAGAAACGCATATTTTGCGGCAACAATTGTTTCCGCAATCATTGCGGTAGGGATGCATTGGAATATAGAAGTTCTTGTATCATTTATGCTTTTGAACACTGTTGTTATGACTGCAGTATCAAAATTAAAATTCTCAAAACGTTCAGACTTATTAATAGTCAGTACAAAAATAACATTAGCGGGAGTTCTGATTGTAGGCGGCATATATTTTCTTGAAAAATATATGATGGATATTGATAATCTGCTTATTTTTAGAGATTTAATATATATCGTAGCCAATTGCTTTGTAATAAGCGGGATTTTATTACTTGGAGTTCTGCCGATTATAGAAAATCTTTACCGCGTTATGACACCATACGGTTTAGCGGAACTTGCCAACAGTGAGCTTTTGAAAAAGTTAATGCAGGAAGCCCCGGGAACATTCAACCACAGCTTAACAGTTTCGCACTTATGCGAAAATGCAGCAGAAGCAATCGGAGCAAATCCTATATTAGCAAGAGTCGGAGCAATGTATCACGATATCGGAAAACTTCTTCGTCCGATGTTTTTCGTTGAAAATCAATCTTTTTACGGAATCGAAAATCCGCATAACACTTGTACCCCGAGATTTAGTAAGATGCTCATAACAGCACACCCGAAAGACGGTATAGAACTTGCAAAAGAGGCGCATCTTCCGCAGGTAATTAACAATTTCATTCTGCAACACCACGGAACCAGCCTTGTAAGCTATTTTTACAATGAGGCTTTGAAAGAAGAAGGTGCTGAAAATGTTAACGAGGAACAGTTCAGATATCCGGGCCCGAAACCGAACACTAAAGAAACCGCAATATTAATGCTGGCAGATGCTATAGAATCGGCTGTCAGAGCTGCTAAAAACCCTTCAAACGAAGAAATCGATAAAATTATAAATAAAATAATAAAAGAAAGGTTAAATGACGGACAACTTTCAGATTCTCCTTTAACTCTAAAAGACTTAAAAACTATATCTGAAACTTTCTCCAGACTGCTCAGAGGAATGCACCATAAGAGAATTAAATATCATAACGATTTAGTGCAGGAATTGGATAAAAATAATAAACTTAACCGGCAATCCGCACAACAAATAGTATTAGACAAAGCTTTAGATAAAGCAATGGACGCAAAAATTAAAGAACTGGAACAAAAAAAGAGTGAAAATGAAACAGGTAAAACCGGAACTTAATATATTTACTGAAAACATTTTTGAAGAATGGCAGCCGGATGAAAAAGATATCATAGAAAAAACAAAAAGAATACTGGAGTTTTATATTGAAACTCTTTATGATAAAAGCTGTTTGTATGAAAAAGAATTTAATACAATTACTTTGGATATAGTTTTATGTAATTCCGAAAAAACCCACGAATATAACCGCGATTACAGAGGAAAAGACTATCCGGCAGATATTATAACTTTTGCGATTTTTGCAGATGATGAAAACAGTTTTATTTTTGACGGTGAAATAAATCTCGGCGAAATTGTAATTGCTTTGGATAAAGTAATAGAAGGGGTTAACAGAGACGTAAGCTTGTCAAAAAACAAAGAGCAGGAATTGTACTTTTTAATCAGTCACGGGCTTATGCATCTGCTCGGATTTGACCATCAGAGCGAAGAGGAATACAATTTTGTTATGGGAAAACAACGGGAAGCGTTGGAGTGTATCAATTATGACCAAATTTAAATCACAGGGATTTAATAATACATTTAAGAATGCCAGAAAAGGTTTCAGACTGGTTTTGAAAAGCGAAATGAACATTAGAGTTCATGTTATTATTGCTATTATGGTTCTGCTTGCGGCTTTTGCTTTGAAATTTTCCGCTGTTGAATACTGCCTGCTTTTATTTGTAATAGGATTGGTAATTGTTTCTGAAATGCTGAATACCGCAATAGAATTTGCACTCGATTCAATTTACCATAACAAATATTCCCGAATGGTAGGAATGGCAAAAGACATCTCAGCCGGAGCCGTAATGTTTGCCTCTGTTATCAGCGTAATTATCGGAGTTATTCTGTTCGGAAGTAAACTGATTTAAATGTATAATATATAGGATTTTAATGCAAAAAAAAACCTCTCTTTAAAAGAAAGGTTTGGAATTTTTTTTAATTAATTCCTCATGTGTAGAAGGTTAGTGTGTAGGTTGTATGAAAGGTTTGTGTTATGTGTTTCGTTCTTATGTATATATAAAGTATATTTATCTTGTAAAATTGCATAATTTTTTTAAATTGTTACAAAACTTAACATATCTGCTTCGATAAATTTTTGTAACAATCACTGCACTATTTAGTAGCGGATTGGCTAAACCCCAACAAACAATCAGGTATTAATCAAACTTTGAAATACAATACAACAGCAGAAACTGTGTAAAATAACACCTGGCTTGAAAAAAATATCACAACCGGTTTGAGAATTTTAAGAATAGATGGCAAAATATTGAAGATTATTGAATAGATAGTATTCGCAAACTGAGATATGACAAATATAATACAGCACAGTTGTAAAAGAACACAGGTTTGATTTCTTGTTCCACATAGTTTGATTTTTTTTTCGGCAAGGTTGTTCAAAACATTTGGTAAATAGCATTAAATTAGTTTTAAAAATTACCCGATGTGTAACAATTTAAAAATTTTATACTATAATTAACCTATGCAAAAGGTCTATGAAAAAGATGATGTAACCTTATTTCAAGGTGATTGTATTGAAATTCTAAATCGTGCAACACCAGAATCAGTTGATATGATTTTTGCAGATCCTCCGTATATGTTATCTAATGGTGGAATTACTTGCCAATCTGGAAAAGTTGTTTCAGTTAATAAAGGTAAATGGGATGAGAGTAAAGGGATTGATGAGGATTTTGCATTCCATCAAAAATGGATTAATGTTTGTAAAAGGGTTTTAAAACCAAACGGAACAATATGGATTTCAGGAACCTATCATTCTATTTATGCTTGTGGTTTTGCCTTACAAAAAAACGGATTTAAAATTCTAAACGATATTTGTTGGTTTAAACCAAATGCTTCGCCTAATATGTCTTGCAGGTATTTTACAGCAAGTCATGAAACACTTTTGTGGGCAAAAATAGATAATAAAGAAAAACATACATTTAATTATGAACTTATGAAAAATGGCGATTGGGGTGAAGATTTTATTAAAAAGCCAGAAAAACAAATGCGTTCAGTTTGGGCAATAGGAACTCCGAAAAGTTATGAAAAAGAATTTGGTAAACACCCAACACAAAAACCACTAGAATTGTTAAGGCGTATAATTTTAGCTTCAACAAATAAAAATGATTTAATTTTAGATCCTTTTACAGGAAGCTCAACAACTGGTATAATGGCTTTAGAATTGGGAAGAAAATTTATCGGAATTGATCTAGAAAAGGAATACTTAGAGCTTTCAATTAAAAGATTTGAGCAAGCATTTTCAAGGAAAAACAGAGCATGGCAGTAGTTTTAGAACAATTGAAAAATGAAACATATCCGATTGTTAAATGGGTTGGCGGGAAACGTCAGCTTATGTTTGAACTTCTTAAAAATATGCCAAAGTCTTACAACAGATATTTTGAACCTTTTATCGGTGGTGGGGCACTGTTTTTTGAGTTGCAACCGCAAAATGCCTACATTTCAGATATGAACGAGGAGTTGATAAATTTATATTTAACTGTTCGAGATAATGTTTATGAATTAATTTCAGATCTGAATAAGCATGAAGTATCAAAAGA
>CALUPN010000085.1 GCA_944322625.1 Candidatus Gastranaerophilales bacterium
CGGGCGTATTCAATCATCTTTAGGTGGTTGATATGAAGCATATCAAATGTTCCTGATGTATAAACTACTGTTTTGTTTCCTATCATAAATCTATCCTCTCAATAACCAGTATTGCGCATTTGTTTCTTTACGTCCGCCGGTTTCATCGTCAAGAAGCAAATCTGTTTTTAAAATCCTGAAACCGGCTTGTCTATAATATTCTTCATACTCTGCCTTTGTCCTATATATTGCGCTGTAGTTTGTTTTTAATTCTTTTGACTCAAAATTATTTAATGTCAAACGCCCCTCCATCAGACTGATGGATTCCTGAATATAGATATATTCAGGCGAAATATCGCTAAATGATTTTAAAATTCTCATAATATCGGAATCATTTATGTACATCAAAACCCCTGTACATATAATCAGGTTGTATTTTTCTTTTAGATTAAGTTTATCTATATCACAGATTGAAAGCTCCAGAAAGTTTATATTCTTATACTTTGCAAATCTGTTTTTTGCATATTCAATAAACCCTTTTGAATAATCTATTCCGGTATAAAAATCAAGATTGTCTTTGAAATTCTCAGCCCATCTTCCAATCCCGCAGCCGATATCAAGAATCCGAAGCTCCGGAAGGTTTGATACTACACTGCTTAAAATCCCTGACTCTTTTTCATTTCGTCTCTTTTGTGCATCTTCAGCCTTATCAACTCCAAGCAAGACTGATTTTAAGCTCAAATGCTCGCGGCCCTTTTTTGTCCAAAACTTTTTGGCGTCTTCCGTATTAATATCTATTTTCTCGTCATAAACTCTTGTATTCATTTGATTTCCTCCATGGTTTGCTCTAATGCATTCAAAAACAAATCAATATCTGTTTTATTTATGTTTCCGAAATTCCCGACTCTAAACAAATGTTCTTTTAATCCGGGCCAGCTTGGCGCAAGTTCTATATGGTGTTTTGTCCGCATAATTCTTACAACCTCTTCTGCATTAATCCCATCTGGCGTAACAACTCCGGTTACACAATTTGCCATATGCGGAGTAAAAAAGGTTAAACCTAATTTTTTTACACCATCTCGCAAGTAAGCGGTATTAGCGGCATATCTTTTTCTTAAATTTTCCAAACCCTCTTCCTGAACTTTTTTGAGCCGGAGTTCAAGTTGTTTCAATAGAGAAATAGGCGGAGTATAGGGGGTAGATATCCTCTCCCATTCTTTTAAATACTCTAAAGCATCGTAATTATATAACCTTATATCGGAATTTTTGACCTTCTTCATCGCTTTTTCACTAAAGGTTAAAAATCCCACGCCCGGCGGTATTGCAATTGCTTTATTACCGGAAGATACAACAACATCAATTCCCCATTCGTCCGTCTCTACAGGCTCTACAAGTATAGAGCTTATACAGTCAACGACCAAAACCGTGTTCGGGTATTTTTTTACAACCTCAGCAATTGATTTAATATCGGTTAATGTTCCTGTAGAGGTCTCATTATGGGTTAAAAATACCGCTTCTATTTCAGGATATTTTATCAGCATCTCTTCAATCTGAATAGGAGAAACCGTCTCGCCATATTCAAGATGGATTTCATAAGATTCAATATGGTGTTGAGCTAATATTTCTCCCCATCTTTTCCCGAAAACTCCGCCATTAACGTATAGAGCTTTTGATTTGCTGTTTAAAACGTTTGTGAGGGCTCCTTCCATAACCCCTGTACCCGATGACGATACTAAAAATACAGGCCGGCTCGTTCGGTGAATATATTGAAGCCCTTTAAAAATATTTCCCAAAATCGTTTTGTAATCAGGAGTTCTGTTATATTCCAGAGGATAAGCTCCCAGAGCTCTTACATCTTCTTCTATTTCGACAACTCCTAATATCATTAATAAATTTCTTTGCATACTCTTATCCTATATCTTTAATTATATCTTCTAATATGTTTTTTGCACAATATGTGCCGGTAAGATTAAGTTTTGCTAAGACTTCCTCCCGCTCCAGCTTTTTGGGGTCCTGTCCGCGATTGATTAAAATATCAAGATATTCATTAAACTCGTTAATATTTTTTGCTTCATAATATGTCTTGCAGATTTGTTGAACAAAATTATTCCCCTTAAATTTTTCGGATAAAAGATGAATACAGGGTTTTCCGGTTAATAAATATTCAATAAGAAATGAGCCGCAATCCGTTATAAGCATTCGAGATTTTCTGAATAAATCTAAATAATCCCCCTTGTCGTACAAAATTCCCGCGTTTGCCCAGCGTCTATAATACTCATCCGCCGCCTCTTTACTCATATATCCGGATGTATAAAGAAATTTGTATAATAAAGGGTGAGGCTTAAAGACCCAGTTCAATTCGGGATGATTTTCCGCGTATTCCAATATTTCCCGCCCGTTCCAGTCAAAAGTTCCGTATCTTATATTATTACCGCAGACTGTCCAGTGCGGAGCATAGATTGTATATTTATTGTCCTGCTCTTCTTTATTCAGATAAAAATAATCAAAAAACGGATAGCCCACTGTTACCAGTTTTTTCCCGTTATCCGGCATAAAAGGTGAATAGAGCTTTTTGTAAAAATCATTTGGAATATAGTATTTATAAATATACCTGTGAAATCTTAAATCGCATTCAAAACGCTCCTCTGTATCCGAAATAAAATACGGTACATAATACGTGAGCGCGAATTTTGAACAGACTACAGGCCCTTGAGAAGTCTCGACATACCACGGGTGCTGATATATGATTATATCCGGCTTAGGGCTCATTTCTTCAAACGGAATATAGCGTCCTTTTGCTGTATCAAATGCCTTTAAAACCCGCATATCCTTGTTTTTAAAAAAATTATAAACTTTATTAAAATCCTCGTCAGTTTGGAAATTACAATTATTTTCAGGCGCTGCATTTTTGGTTACAAAAATATAAGGCTCGAACCGTTCATCTTTTTCCATTAAATCGTAAACGCTCCGGCATTTCCATTTAGTGTCATCATAAACATAAAACGCAGCAATTATCGGAGTTTTCCCTTTAAGCCTCTTCTTAACCTTTTTTATATTCTTCTTTATATAAGCACAGTTTGAGGCAATTTTCATTTTATAGAAAAATTCTCTCCCAAATCCCAATTTTTTGCCTATTTTTTCATAATCAATATACATTAAAGCTCATCCTGCGGTTTATTTTCGTACTGAAATTTGTAACCTTCTATGAAACTTTTGACAACCGCTTTTGCAAATACATTCCTTGCCGTCCAGTAGGAAGTATGCGCAAAAGCAAACAGCCTTCTGCTCCAAACGCTTGAGTCATCATAGATTACGCCTGTCGGGTTAAGAATTTCCAGGTTGAGTTTTTCGGCAATTTCTTTGTAATTCAGATTACGGCTTGTCGGAAAACCAAGAGGATCTTCTCTGAAATTAATTGTCAGCCAAAATATTCCGTTTTCAAAAATGTATTTGGTCATAACCTTTGTACAATAATTAAGCTGATAATCAGGGTCTGCTAAGTCTGAATAAAACAGTACAAGCGGACTTGCAAAGTTCACAATCCCGCGCAGATTTTTTTCCGGCGCACACGCAAGCTCGGTCATTTCATCAAGTTTCAGATAATTATTTTTTAATTCCTCCCGATTTTGATTTAAAATAACTCCTCCGGATTCCGTTACAGAGGCAATTTTGGAATAGTTGTAAGATAAAGCCGAAATGCAGGTTGCTTTTCTCGGATTTGCTTCTACAAATTCCGAAAACTCTTTATCCATGCCAAACGCTTTAAACATTTCAACAGGGTTTATGTATCTTAGCTTATTAATAAGATATTCATAAGTTACGAAAGATCCGGCGGAATAACCATATAAAATCACATCCCTTCCTGCTTCCGCCTCTTTTTTAACATAAGAGTTAAGCTCATCCAATATCGGTATCATATTATGACTTTTCTGAACCCAGATTGCATCATGCATATATTGTGCAATAAGACTTCTGGCAATATAAGCCCCCGTAGAACTTATTGCCTTTGAAAAATCAAGCTGGCCTTTTACGTAATCTAAATCCGTCTTACTCTTATCCCCCCAAAAGAAAACTACAGGCTCTTCTTTTACATCCAAGCCGCCGTTAGAAGAATAATGGGCTTTAATTTCTTCATTCTCAATAAATTTTTTTCTCAAAACCGGATGAAGTTTTCTGACCCCTTCTTCATACCAGTTTTTCATCTTCTCATCGTTATTATTTGAACCGTTAATATATATAAAACTTACGCTGTTATTATAAGCCCATGCCGGATTAAACAGCAGCAGAGCTAAAAAAACTAATAAAACCTTCCTCATACTCTAAGTTTAGCATTTAATTTCAATTAGGACAATATTCCTGCACATCGCAGATATTTAAATAGAAAAGCAAATATTATCGCAAGGAACAACCGCAAAAGTTTTCATCAAGTAACTTTCAGAGATTATTTAATGCAAAACAAAAATTTGTTTTCCCAATTCTCTATCGGAAAAATCTCGGATAAATCGAATAAAATCTTTTTTCAGTTCATTTTCCGGCAAAACAAAATCATATATTTTGCGGGATTTTTTGAGGTAATTAATCAATTCGTCCTTATTAACGGCATTTTTAGATCCGTCAGAAGTTTTAACCATATAATTTAATATTTTTTCATACAGTGTTTGTTCCGAACTTAAAGAAAATACAATTTCATCATGCTCTTTACCTTGAATCTGTTTATAATATTGAATAATTTTCACTTTTTTCGCAACATTTTCAGGTTTTATGGCAAACAACTGGGGATGTATCAGAGCTGCTTTTACATATTCACCCGGATTTATATTCAACAGGCGGGAAGTTCGGTTTACATTTTCAACAACTGTCTCGGGTTTCAAATAAAATAAAGGTGAAAACTTTAAAGCGGCATCTACATATTCATTTAACGTTATATTCAGCATCTTAGAACCTTTATTTGTATTTTCAATAATTGTTTCCGGTTTAAGGCAAAACAAAGACGGCTGCTTTAAAGCGGCATTTATAAACTTCTCCGGTTTTAACCGTAATAATTGTGAAGTTTTATTAATACCATTCAAAATAGTTTGGGGTTTTAAAGTAAACAATTGCGGAAATTTTAAAGCAGCTTTTATATAATCCTTTGAATTAATGTTAAGTAATTGAGAAATTTCATTCACATATCCCGCAATGGTTTCAGGAGTGCGGTAAAATAATGAAGGAGATTTTAACGCTGCTTTTTTATAATTATCTGAATTTATACTCAGTAATTCGGAAGTTTTGTTTAAATTTTGACTAATAGTTTCCGGAGTTCGGGCAAATAACGAAGGCTGTTTCAAAGCTGCTTTTGTATATATTTTAGGACTTATACTCAGTAATTCGGAAGTTTTATTTATATTTTCAGCAACGGTTTCCGGTTTTAAGACAAATAACGGCGGCAAACTTAAAGCTGCAGATATATATTCATCCGAATTAATGTCCAATAACCGGGAGGTTTTGTTTACATGCTCTGCAACAGTTTCAGATTTGAGAAAAAATACCTGCGGAAACTTTATAACCGAACTTACATATTCTTCAGGTCTTATTTTCAGTAATTTAGAAGTCTTGTCAATACGTTCAGAAAGAATCTCCAAAGAGCAATTAAGAAGATATGTATTATTCAATAATATATTTTTTAGTTCATTCTTATCAATATTAAGCTTGTATTTAGCAATTAATTTATCGGCAAAAGCGTTAAACTTTTCCGGCAAAACTCCGTTACTGTCCTGAATTTTAGCAACGGAATTATGAAATAATCTCATAATCTGCTTTTGACTTCTGTTTCTGTCTTGTGCAATTTTATTAAATGTTTTTCCGCTGCTTTTTTCTTTCAAAATCCCCTTCTCGCTTCCGGTCAAATCAGACTTTTTTGCCAGTTTTTGTAATTCCGTATAAAAAAATTCTCTTTCTTCTTCGGACGCGGAACTTTTATATACAGGCAAATCCGCATCCGTTATATAACTGCCTATAGTATGCTTGCTGTCGTGCAGTTTCGGTTTTTCTAATGACAACACTCCGAAACGATATTGTTCCTTTACCTCATCTTCTTCGGGTCTTGTATTACTCAAGACAGTAACAAGCATCCCCGTTGTTAATTCTTTTATATTTTCGACCGCGTCAAAAAAATTCAAATACATTTTTTGAAGCAAATCATCTTTACGAAAAATTCCTTTTGCTTTTTGCTTAACTTCTGTTTGAATATGTTTATCAAAGACATCAAGCAATTTTATTTTAATATCATCCTTATTTTTCGCATAAGCTAACTGAGCCACAAGTCTGTCTGAGATTTCTTTTTCCTGCCGGCTTAAGCTTATTGCCCGAAATACGGTTGATACACTTTTGTTCTGAACTTCCATAATGTCTTTAAAACATCAGAAAAAAAAATTTGTTATCTCCTTTTTTGATTTTAATTCAGCTGCTGCAATCTTTTGTCATAGGACTAAACACTTTTCAGCTTTTTCCCCGATGAGTTACAAGAGTCTAATTTAAACCAATGACCTTCGGGTTATCAGCGTACAAATATGCTCAAAATAAACGAAAAATCAAGTGTTTCAGCCCTATGAATTAAATCCTAAAGGTATGAATTTTCATATAAATGACATACAGATTTATTTAATCTTACCAACTAATTTCATCATTATTATATTGACATTTTCTGTTATTTTCAAAACTTACAATGTTCTACTTTATTTTATATCTACGAACAAGAGTAATAAAATCTCTTACCATGTTGAGTTGAGTCTCCGGCATTCCTCTCAATAAGTCTGTTATTTGTTCTATATCACCAGATTGCTCCATTCCATATCTTAACAACTCTAATGGGGAGATATTAAAAGTTAAACAGATTTTATCTATTGTGCTAGATTTCGGGGCGTGCCTATTATATTCAAGATTACGGTAATTGTCTGTACTTAACCCGCATTTTTCGCTAAATTTCTCTTGTGTCATATCAAGACTTAAGCGCAAATTTTTAATTGACTTGTTTATTAACTCTTGAAAATCTGTCATATGACAAGCGTAATTCATACCTAAACAAATTATAAGTGTCTTACTTTACGAATTTATCTGTTATTAAAATCGGGTTTGTGATAATATTTGGTTATGGACGGAAAAACATGTTTCTTCATCGGTAACAGGCACGCGCCTAGTAGTATTAAAGAACAACTGGCAGAAGTTGTTGAAAAACATATAACTGAATACGGCGTTAATACTTTTACTGTTGGGCATTACGGCGGTTTTGACAGTATGGTAAAAGGAGTTTTAAGGGAAGCAAAAACGCGCCATGAGGATATAAAATTATACTTACTTGCGCCCTACGCGCTCACTCAAAAAAGAGAAATACCGGAGGGATTTAACGGTTCGTTTTACCCGGAAGAACTGGAAACAGTACCATTTAGATATGCGATAGTGCAAGCTAATCGCTATATGATTAAGAATAGTGCCTATCTAATAACATACTGTCATCATATCGGCAACACTCGCAATTTCGTTGAATATGCACAAAGGCGAGAGAAAAAAGGGTTAATTAAGATCACTTTGCTATAACACTGCAATAGCAAACAGGTTGGGCTTTTAGACCAACAGCAAATTTGATGTAAAAGAACACATGGTTTGATTATTTGTTCCACATGGTTTGATTTTTTTCGGCAACATGAAACTTAATTTTTGAG
>CALUPN010000086.1 GCA_944322625.1 Candidatus Gastranaerophilales bacterium
AACTTTTTTCCCCTGGCTATTGCGATATGTAACAAAAACAGAATCATCATCTTTTTTTATTACGGCTCTATAAATAAATTTTGGGGCTGCTTTTGGTTTTGCTTGATTTGTTTCTTGCGTTGATGTTACTTCTAAATTACTCATGTTCGTTTCTCCTTTTCTCTTTCTAATATCTTTGTGTAATCCCTCGTACTTTTATAAAGTTTTTTTGCGGGGCAGAATTTACTACTACTACTACTACTACTACTACTACTACTACGTGTGCTGCGCTTGAATTTCAGCCGCTAAAAATTCGTATTTACAAAACTTAATAATTATAAAATAACTTTACATTTCTTTATAATTAGTAGAAGGCAGTATGCGATAAATAACAGATTTACCGTATCTTGCCATCTATCTGCTGTTTTTATAAATATTAATTTTTCCAACAATACAGAAGGGTGATGAATAAATATCAAAAAGTTGTTAAAATTTGAAAAGGTTGAATAACAACAGCTTCTGAATTAGAATATAAAATAAATCACGAGGTTCTATGCTGATAAGAGCAATAAAAAAGATAAAAGAAGATATTAAAGTCATTTATGAAAAGGATCCTGCTGCAAATAACCTTGCAGAAGTTCTTTTTTGTTATCCGGGTTTGCAGGCTCTCATATCGCATAGAATTGCGCATAAGCTTGCTTACTGGGGAATACCTTTTATTCCGAGATATATTTCATACCTAACAAGAATTATAACAGGGATTGAAATCCACCCGAAGGCGAGAATCGGACGCAGATTTTTTATTGATCACGGAGAAGGGGTTGTAATAGGTGAAACCACAATCATTGGTGATGATGTGCTGATTTATCAGCAGGTAACTTTAGGCGGAACAGGAAACGAACACGGCAAGCGCCATCCGACTATCGGTAACAACGTAATTATAGGTGCGGGGGCAAAAATTCTGGGTAATATTACAATCGGTGATAATACAAGAGTCGGTGCCGGCTCCGTTGTCGTTGATAATGTTCCGGAGCACTGTACCGTTGTTGGTGTACCGGGAAGAGTTGTTCAACAAAAATTTATGAATCCGGACGGTGTTTTAATGCACAACAGAATTCCGGATCCTGTTAAATGCGATATTAACAGATTAAAGTATGAGGTTCAAGAAATAAAAGATTCTTTAAATAAAAAAGAAGCATAAAGCCGGCATTTTTTATTGTTTTAGCCGGTTTAAATAAAAGCTTACTTTTTGTTTTGGCTATTAATCTCTATTATTGCAGCATTTTCAATATGATAGGTATGCGGGAACATGTCGAAAGGCTGTATTGATTCAATTTTGCAGCCTTGTTCTGTCAAATATTTCAAATCTCTTGCTAATGTTGCAGGGTTGCAAGAAACATATATTATTTTTGATTTTGTGAGTTTTAATGCATAATCTAAGCTGCTTTTTGAACATCCTTTTCTTGGAGGATCCAAGATAGTTACGTCAAATTTTCTGCCTTTGGTCCTGAGTTCTTTTTCAAAAAACATTGCTGCATCCATATTGTGAAGTTCGACATTTTTAATACAGTTTTCTTTAAGTATTTTATCAGCCAAAGCAACAGACTCTTTAACTTCTTCCACACTGACAACTTTTTTTGCAACATCGGCAAGACAAATCCCAAAAGTTGTAATGCCTGCATAAGCGTCTAATATAGTTGGCTGCTCAATATTTTCAGAGATATATTTTTTTACATACCTGAAAATATTATCCGCAGTATAAGGATTTACCTGAAAGAAAGTCTTTGCACTAACTTTGAAAACCTTATCACAGAGTTTTTCTTCAATAAAATCTTCGCCTTCAAGGATTTCCGTTTTATCACCGAGTATAAGATTAGTTTTTTGAGGATTTAAATTTATTCCTACTCCTTGAATATTTTCTGCTTCGTCATAAATTTTGTGCGCTAAAACCTTAAGCTTATCAAATATTTTTATAGAGTTTACTGCCAGAATTACAAGGTTTTTGTTGTTGTATGCAGATGTTCTTATAACTATGTGTTTTAAATCTCCGCTGTGCTTATTCTCGTCGTAACCGGAAACTCCGCAATCCTGTGCAGCAGCTCTTATAAATTCAATTATATTGTCGCAATATTCAGGCTGAATCGGACAATACTTGATGTTTACAAGTTCATGAGAGCCTGTTTTATAATAGCCGGCTAAAATTCTCTTAGAATTTTTTGTTTCACTTACCGGATATTGAATTTTATGCCGGTAATGCCTAATTTTGGGACTTGGAATCACATCTCCTATAGTGACATCTAAGGCTCCTATGTTGCGCATGGCATCTTCTACGATTTCTTTTTTTAGTTTTAATTGATAGCCATACTCTATGAATTGAAGCTGGCAGGCTCCGCATACTTTTTGCATCGGGCAGAACGGTTCAATTCTATATGGAGAAGGTTTTATAATCTCAATAATTTTAGCTTCCGCAAAGTTTTTGTTTTTCTTTCCTACGCGAATTTTGACGATATCGCCGGGACATGCACTTTCGACAAAAATAACATATCCTTCTATTCGCGCAATACCAAGCCCGAGGTTGGAAAGTTTTTCAATCTCTACTGTTAAAATTTCCGGAATGTCTTTTTTATTTATTGTCTGCATGGTTTTATTACTTGAATATTACGAGTTTCGGAAATTTCCTGACGCGCATCTTTGATTATCTGCTTATATTCATCAGACAAACTTAAACCGTTACACAGTCTGTCTATAAAACCATTATTAACTTTAACGGCTTTTTCTAATGCTCCGACATTTTCAAGGACTTCTTTTATATCGGCAAGATCATAACCGAAAGATTGCTTTGACTGATAAACCATCATTTCGCCGGTTTCTGCAACAAGTGGTTCGCCGCCTAAATCAAAATGAAGTTTAAATATGGATTTTAAATCCTGTAATTCTGCCTGCATAGTAGCAATACTTTGTTGGATTCTTAAATATCTGTCAAAAAGATAATCAACATTATCAAGTTGTTTTTTCTGCCAGTCAAGTCTTTGAAGATACAATTTTTTTAACTTGGGATAAGCAAGAGCAAGTCCCATTGCATCGGCCATCGCTCTATGATGGTTTTTTAAATCCACATTAAACCTGTGAGTTAACGCTTCCAGACCGTGTGATTCCAAATCCGGAGCGATTTCTTTAAACATCATTTGGGTATCAATTCTTGGATTTTCAAGTTTTTCGCCGGTAACTCTAAGTTTCGCTTCGTTCAAAAAAGAATAATCAAAAATAGCATTATGAGCTACTATCGGATAATCTCCGATAAATTCAAGAATTTTAGGTATAGCTTCTTCTTCGCTCGGGGCGTCTGCGACCATTTCTTGAGTGATACCGTGAATTGCCATACTGGATTTTCTAATGTGCTGGTGCGGGTTAATAAGAGTTTGAAACTCTTCTTTTATTTTACCGTTTTCCAGCCTTACGCCGGCAAATTCAATAATTTTTTCCCTTGTATAATCTAATCCCGTAGTCTCGGTATCTAAAACAATCTCAATTTCTTTTTTCCGTGGCATTACCTAATCTCCCTATAAGTATAATAGCATAAATATACAATATATGGTAATATTAATAAATAAAAGAGAAAGGAGCTTTATAAAGATGGTTCAGGAAATAAATACAGATGTTTTTGATATGGAAGTTTTAGAAAACGACGGACTTACGGTTGTGGATTTTTTTGCAAACTGGTGCGGCCCATGCCGGAAACTGAGCCCAATATTAGAGGAGGTAGAACGTGATTTGGGCGAAAAGGTGAAATTTACTAAAATTGATACTGATGAAAATATAGAAGCCGCTAAAAAATATCAGGTAAGCGGTCTGCCGACATTATTGGTATTCAAAGACGGTGAAATTGTTGAGAGAATGGTCGGTCTTATGCCCAAAAGCTCTATTATTACAAATATTGAAAAACATCTGTAATTGTTAAATGCTGTTATACATTACATAATAGACAAGAAATTAAATTTTAATTCCATACTTTTTTCATTAACTTGACATAGAAAAGCTGTATTTTATAATATTACACAGATTTTATTTTACACTAAGGAAATAGCATGAAGGAAGGGTTAACACAAAAACAGTGGATTACGCTTTTGGGTATGACTATTGCGGCATTTATATTTAATACCTCGGAATTTATGCCCATAGGCCTGCTAATAGATATATCAAAAGATTTCCATATGACAGAAGCAAATGCCGGAATGATAATTACTATCTATGCTTGGGTGGTGATGTTATTGTCACTGCCTCTTATGATGCTCGTTAGTAGATTTAGTTATAAAAAACTTTTATTGAATTGCGTTGCATTTTTCGGAATTTCCCATATCATGTCTGTAATAGCACCATCTTTTATATTCTTGCTGCTATCACGTATTGGGGTAGCGTGTGCACATTCTGTATTCTGGTCAATAGCCACTCCGATTGCTGTAAAACTTGTTTCTGAAAAATTTCGTTCGTTTGCAATGAGTATGGTTGTAACCGGAACATCGATCGCAATGATTGCAGGGCTTCCACTTGGAAGAATTATAGGCTTGCACTTCGGATGGAGGATGACCTTTCTTTCTATTGCAGTAATAGCATTTATTCTATTTTTCTATATATTGTTTTCTTTTCCTGAAATGTCCAACGGAAGAAAACTATCAATGCATCGCTTGCCGTTATTATTGAGAAAACCTATGCTTCAAGGACTTTATATCGTGACATTCGTCATAGTAACAGCGTATTACACCTCTTACAGTTATATTGAGCCGTTTCTTTTTCAAATTGCAAAATTAAGTGAAAATATGATAACTATAGCTCTTATTGTATTTGGAGCCTCCGGAATTTTCGGAAGTTTGATTTTCTCTGTTTTTTATAAAAAATATGAAAAGTATTTTTTCTTTGCATCTATTGTCAGTATAATGCTGGTTTTATTTCTATTGACCCCTGTTTCGTCTAGCCTGTTGTTAATAATATTTATATTTGCATTTTGGGGAATGGTTGTTACAGCTTATAATGTATCCGGTCAGGCTGCTATAATTAATGCAGCTCCGGCGGGAACCGCATCTGTTGCGATGTCTATATACTCAGGGCTTTACAATTTAGGAATAGGAACCGGCTCATGGCTAGGAGGTATAATAACAACTAATATATCAATTTTATATTTGGGTTATTTCGGAGGTATTATAGCTCTGGCCGGGTGTATGTATTGTTTATATAGAATTGTTCCGTTATTGGTTAAAAGTAAAGCATAATTAAACTCTCTGTAAGTGTAAAATATTTGGATAAAGCGGTGAATTTCGAACGTTTGAAACTCATAAAAGTGTTGAAAGTCTCAAAAATCTGATATGGTCTTGCTTTTAGAACGTTATAGGCACCGTTCCGGATATTTTAAACAAACCTATATCTTTTAGAAGTTAAGAACCCCAACCAAATATCAGTTAGACCTCCTCCCTGAAATCAAAAATTTCGCCCCTGTCTTGGATTTGCTCCACGTTCCCGGAGTGTCTCCTTCAAGCCTATACGGGTTATCCGGCTCCATCCGCTTGCTATCCGGACTTTCCATTTACCTCTTCCATTTACCTCTTCCATTTACCTCTTCCATTTACCTCTTCCATTTACCCCTCTGTCCGCAAATCCTCTCCCCCCAAGGGGATGGCAGGCTGTACGCTTGGCGTGGTAAACCCGCGCCCCTTGTGGGAGAGGGGAGAATTTCAAGTTGAGCAGGAGCGAAACTTTGAAATTCGGGTGAGGGGTCTTTTTTATGTATTTACATTTGAAGAGCTACTAAAAAAGAGCCTTTTCGGCTTTTGTTGTAAAATCCGGGCCGCAGTGGACTGTCTTGCTCACTCGCATTTAACGGCAATTTCGCTATAAAGAAACTTCTGTTCAAAGATTAAATGCACAAAAAGGTGAGATTAATTAAATAATTTAGAACATTTCTCTTGAATATCTGATGCAATATCTTTTGCGAATTTTTCCTTGAGTCCTATATTTTTTGCCACTGCTAAAATATCATCTAAAGTAGGATTTTTGCCTTCACCATTAATAGTGGTTGCATGTTCCCCATTAAATGAAAAACTGTAAGTCAAATCATAGGCAGGAGATAGGTGCCATTCTTTTTTTGTATCATCGAAAAGAAAAGAAAAATTCTTTGAATGGTCATCTCTGTTGTGTGCAAACACATTAAAGCACATTAGCCTAAATAACTGTTCAATATCCTGATAATTTCTTGTTAATTCTATTGTTAGCTTCATCAATGTATTGTAATCAAGGTTAGGAAGCCTGTGACTCGTCTCTAACAATCCACTGACTGATACCATATGAACTTTTTTACCATTTTTGCGGTCAAACCTTTTTATCCCAAAATATCCTGAACAAATTTTAGAAGGGAAAAGCCTTGTCTCGGTCATATTTATTCCGCAATCTTTTGCACATAGGGAATATTGATATTCTTTTTCACCAATATTTTTAGAATCAGAGGATGATGGAAACTTAATAATCCAATCCTCGTTATCAATAGATGTCAAAATCTTTGGTCTTGCTCCACCTGATGACCCGCCTAATTGAAAAAGCTCATCCAAATTATCCGAATTTTGTGATTCTAATATTTTTGAACACTCTTGTGCAAGAATATCATAATCTTGAATACTATTTTCTGATTCAAATCTATGTTCAGGTTTATAAGTTAAGGCCCCCATACCGCTTTTTTGCACAACAGCAAGTCGATTGAGGTTATCTATTTCTACAGGGTTAATTTTATTTTTTAAAAATAATCTGTCAACAAGCAATCGCCCCCAACCATCAGGCAAACTGTCATTAAAAACTCCAAATAATCCGCCAAAAGGGTCATATTTTGGAATAAAAACTTTCCTGATGAGCGGTAAACTAAAGGGGGATATGCTAAACCCATTATTTAACCAATCTGAATCATATTCAAAAGCAACAATTCTATCAGGTGTTTTTGCAAGAGTGCCAACTAAAATATCATTATAAAAAACTTTTAAATATTTATAATTATCCATTTATAACCTCTTCAATGGAGTTATAGTATTTTTGCGTGAATAAATTTTCTAAATCCTGCTCTAAATTAAGAGCGATTAGGATTTTTATAAAAGAATTGAGAGAAATTTCATACTTAGACTCAAACCTTTTTATAGAACCGAGACTTACACCTGATTTAGTTGCAAGCTGAGCTTGAGAAATCTTAAGCTTTTTCCTGTGCTGCTTAATTTTCCCAACCAGTTCTTTTGCTATATCATTAGGAGTCTTAGGATTAAATATAAAGTTACCCATAGATAATATATTATACTAATTTTATTTAAAAGTCAATAATTAGATAATATATTATCTAATATTATATACAGAAAAAATACAACAAAATGAAGTTGTGTTGTATTTTTGGGGTAAATGCATGGTGGGTAGTGTAAATGAAATTTTTGCAGGTGGTAGTTTTTGAATGCTATTTAAACAATATTTAAACGCTGTTTAAATATTGAGGATGCGAAAAAATCCAAAAATTGACAAATTTTTGAGATTTTTCAAATCCGACCTTAGGTGTGTGAGCATCAGCTCGTGTGCGGGATAGCACACAACCTGATGCGAAACCGTTCCCCGCAGTTTGCGAGAAAAATGTCAATTTTTCCGCAA
>CALUPN010000087.1 GCA_944322625.1 Candidatus Gastranaerophilales bacterium
ATAGTAATTTCATGCTTTAAGCCGTTATTTTTAATACATTCACCGGAATAAATAAGGTTATTAACATCATTTAAAGCATCAAAGTTTCTAATAGTTGTAACTCCGTGTTTCTTGAATAATTTCGCATGTAAATTAATCATATCTCTCGGCTGGGAATCAAGCCCCACAACATTAACGCCTCTTGCAAGCGACTGCAGATTAATATCCGGCCCGACTGCGGCTCTGATTTTATCCATAGTTTCAAAAGCGTTTTCATTACAATAAAATATCGGAGATTGAAATCTTGCACCGCCGGCGGTTTCAAAATGTCTTATGCCGGCATCAACCGCAGATTTAAGAGCCGGTATAAAATCGTCTACAAATACTCTTGCACCGTAAACCGATTGAAATCCGTCTCTAAATGATGTGTCCATTACTTTAATAAGTTTTTTTCCCATTATTTATTCCTCTCTATTTTATTGAGTCAATATATCGCCGATTAAAAGAATTTGACTATTGCCTTTTGAGTCTTTAAGCCTTATCGCACCGTTATCTGTTACATCTTCGATTACACCTGAAATATCTCCTTTGGCTCCCCGAATAGTAACCTCTTTTGTCATAAAACCAAATCTTTTCAAATAATCTTCTTTTATGACCTTAAACCCTCCGGCTATAAATTTATCATACCCTAAACAAAATCCCGTTAAAAGTTTTTTTAAGAATTCTCCCGCGTTGATTGAATGCCCTGTTTCAATATTCAAAGATGTTGCAGGCTGACTGATTTTTGCCAGGATTTCTTTTGTACTGTTTAAATTCACGCCGAATCCGAGAACAAGCCCTTCCAGCTTGTCACCTTGAACAACGCCTTCCGCTAAGATGCCGGAAATTTTTTTAGAATTTACAAGAATATCATTCGGCCATTTGATGACGGGTTTGACTCCGTATTCTTCAAAAAGCTCGGAGAGCTTTACACATAAATACTGGGTAAGGTTAGAAAATTTTTCTTCCATTTTATCTGAAGGTTTTAAAACAATAGTTGCATAGATATTGTCTTTTCCTAAAAACTCCCAGCTTCTGTTAAGCCTTCCTCTTCCGTTTGTCTGGTTATACGTATAAACCACATCTTTGTCTTTAAGTTCATTAATATGCTCTTTTGCATACTTATTGGTAGAATCAACCTCTTCTAAATAAATAAATTCCATTTCTTAATTTTATAATAAAAAAACTGCTCCGAAAATTAATCCGAAACAGTCTTTTCGTATGTACACATTAGGTTTGCATTTCTGTTTAGTTATTGTTGTTTGTTTCAGCTTTTCTATGCTCGTTAATCTTATTGCTAATCCAGTTAGCCAGCGGCGTAATTAGAACCGGAGTTGCAAATCTGTAGATAAGTGTAAATACAGACAAACTTGCAAGAACTCTTATGCCTTTTAATTTATTACCTAAATTTGCTTCCATTTCTTTTGCTTTTTGGATATCACCTTTAAATCTGGTCATTTCTATCTTTCGTTCTTGAAGTCCTGAAAATCTGTATTCTTTAGCTTTTGTCCAATCTCTGATAATTTTATCTACACTATATGCTGCTATAGTTGGTACAACAAAGCATAACCCCTGATTTATAGCCAATGTTTTACGTCTTTCAGGATCTAATTCTTTTTTAGACAGTGTTTGCTGTACATAAACACCACTCGTAATAAAAGATCCTAAAGATGTCAAAAACTGTGTTGAGCCACCTTTTATCTTACCAAGTTTTTCAGAAATTTTTGAAACCCTGTCCGACTCTATCAACCTTTTGCCATACCATTCACCAAAATGACGTGCAAACCAACCGGCTTTTTGCGGTTCTTTACCACCTTTGAAAGTTACAGCGTTTGCTTGAGGCTTGGCCGGAGCAGGGGCTGTTAAATCTTTTGCTTTATCCATTTCAGCTTTTGCTTTTTTTGCTGATGATTTTTCAAGATGGAAAACATGTTTTAAAACCAGAGGTATCAATGCAATAGTTGAAACTGCTATTGGCACTCTTAATGCCAAATCCGGAAGCCAGGTCAAGAACTTGATATGGCCTTCATTTTTATTTGCAGCAGCCAGCATGTCTGTATTAATCTCTGTCCCTAATTTATCTTCGACCCCGTTTTTTTGATATTTTACAAATTTTTCTATTTTTTCAATAGGATCTGTTTGTCTTTTTCCGCTTATACGAGGCTGGAAATTTGCTGTTTCAAAAGCAGAGGCTACATATGTTTCATCCAAATCAAGCTTCCATTGCTTGCCGTTAACATCTTTCCAATTTCTAAAATCCTGGACAACAAAATTTTTATCAAATACCGAGTTGATATCCAAATTACCCCATTTAGAATTTGCTTCTTTTGCATCTTTTATTAATTTTTCAAGATAGTCTTTATCTAAATCCTTGAATAAAATTTGAGCTTTTTCTTTTCCGTCTTTGACAACAAAACCAAGACGTGACATATCAATTTTGTCATAGAATTTGCTTCCGTCTTTTAATACAACATCATTAAAAGATTTGCCTTTCTGTGAAGCCCAATCAACATCAACTTTCAAAACGTTCTTAAAGGTTTGCTCTGAAACATCGGCAAGTTGTTTAAAATTCGGTAATTTTGCAACATCTTTAAATTCATTCAAGAATTTATTACCTGCATAATCAACCCAATCATCAACATCTTTCATTGTACCGTCAGCATTTTTAATATTTCCTTCTTTTAACTGCGGATACAATCGTCTGATTGTCGATTCTTTCAAATCTTTGAGCATGACTTTCATTGTATAATCAGCACCCTTTTTAAAAGGTACTGTTCCAATAAATGTTAATACTAAACCTGTTATACCGGAAGAAACTGATTGCGCAGAAGCATAAATATTATCTTCTTTATTTTTTTTACTCGGTAATAACATAATTGCAGTTGGTCTGAATAAAGTACAAACTATTGCGGCCATTGCAGCTTGAGCTATATTTTCATAATCGGCTACTTTTGTTATTGTATGAAAAAAGGGACTGTCCATAAACTTGTCCCCTTTTACACTCTCAGGTTTCCCCTCTTTTACAATATCGCCAACTATTTTTTTAGCCTCTGCAACAACTTTTTTTGCATCCTTTACAGGAACATTCTTGCCCTTAAATGACACACCGCTCTCATTAGAGTCAGGCTGAGCAAGTAATAACTTCTGCTTACGCATTTGTTCCGAATAATTTAATCTAATCTCATCATTGGTGATAGTACTGCTGTTGGTTGATTGCATCCTTCCCAAGGAGTTTAGATTTTGCGTTGTATGAATTTTCATAATCATAGTTTCCAATCTAAATTAACTGTCTACACATCTATAGTAAAACAAAGAAAAAAATATTTTGCTAGTTTGTGACAAATTTGTTACAATTGGGGTGAAGCTAGTAAATAGTGAGTAGTGAAAAGTGAATAGGAAGATAATTTTTATATTTATTTTACTGCTTGGCTGCAAATCAGCATTTGCTATGGATTTGGACATGACGGTTGATGATGAAATCAGAAAGAATTATAATCCGTCAAAACTTATTCAAGATACGGGGGTTAAAGGAGGAAATGATTCAGAAGAAACCTTGCCGGAGCTTCCTGTAATCCTTGATATGGAAGCAGATGAAATTGCTCCTGCTCAGCAAGTCCAATCAAATACACAAACAACAACGCCTCCTGCCAAAATTGTTACTGGCGGAAATATAAAAATCAGAAAGGGTACGAGTTTTAATGTTGTAAGTAGTGCCAAAATCTCTGATTGGCAGGGAAGAGGGGCAGTTGTTAAATTCAAAACAAAAAGCGCTATAGTTAAAAAGAAATACACAATTCCTGCCGGCACAGTATTTACAGGAGAAATCATTGAATCTCACCAGCCGCAAATCACATGCAACGGAGGACTTGTTGTAATAAGAATTAGGAGCATGCTCTACAAAGGGCAGACAATCCCTGTTAATGCTTATATTACAAGAGCCGACGATAAAATGATTTTCTTGAATAATATAAAAGGCGACAGAACATATCTTAAAACAATGTGGAAAAAAGGAAACTGGGGGCGTGCACTCTTCGGCAGAATGTTTAATCTTACAGTAAACCTCGGAGGCGAAGGCTCAACCCTTCTGCTTTCTCCATTCCCGCTTGCGTATGGTACAATCTGCCTTGGAGTAAATACTCTTATATCACCGATAACAGCGTTCTTCTCTAAAGGCGGCCACGTTTCAATACCGGCCGGAAGCAGCTTTAGAATTAAGCTTTTAGACGATGCTTATATTGACTAAAATAAATTAACAACATTATGTTCTTCAAACTTAGGGCATGTATTCCAGACGAGAGTCGGTATAATATCTCCCGGTGTCCTGCCCTGGAATTGGCATTTACAGCAGCCTTTAACCATATTTGTAGAGCCGTCTATTATGGGCTGAAAATATTTACAGCACTGGCATATCTTCAGAGATAGTCCATAATCCGCAAGTTTTTCCGCTAATTCTCTTATTGCATCAACCATTCTAAGGTGGTTATTTTTTGTTGTGTAAGTTTTGGCTCCATTAATAAATTTTACTCTTGCAAGCCCGTCATCTGATATTAATTCCAGCTTGCACGGAAAATCCCTTTTCCCGTCTGTTACAATAATATCGGTAATCATTTTTTCAATATTATGTTTGCGGGCCCTGTTTGTAAAGAAATTCCTTACACCTCTTATTAAAGGAAAATTATGTATAATATGCCCTATTGAATAAAGCGGATACGCAAACAGATATAAATACTCTTTTGCATAGATTTTTGCATTCAAAAGACTTACGCAAAAAGCAAGCGCAAGGACTATAAAAGTTATCAAAATGGTTGTATATCCGACCAGAAACGGAAATTTGTAAGCATGCGCAAGCAATATTAAATACGCACCTATACATACAAGCCAATTTGGCTGGATTAGAGAACATAAATATTCCTGTGTAACAAAATTCGGAACATGGGTTATATTGTTCCAAAAAATATTAATCCGCTTTGAAAGAGAAGGAATTCTCGTATCATAGTTTTCAATCCCTGTATAAACTTTCAGGTCATCAACAAACGCAACTGAAATTCTTTCTTTCGCAAGCTTCATGGTATAAATAACTTCGGCAGTTTTATCCTGAAAATCAAAAGAGCCGATTTTATTCAATAAATCTTTTCTGATTACAAAATTATCAGTATTAATCAAATTTGTAAGCCCGAGACGTGTTCTTGTTGCAAGCAAAAATTTTGCAATATACCTTGAATAGGTAACCTTGACACACTGCCAGAACTTCAAATCCTTATATTCACCAATATAGTTAACCATTGGGATAAATACAGAATATTTGCTTAAATAAAAATTTACATTTGCAAGAAAATCCGAATCAACATAGTTTTTTGCTTCAAGAAAAACATATGCATCCAAATTTTTAGCTTCCGAAAGCTTTTCTGCAAGTATAGAATAAGCCTGACTTTTCCCTATTGGCTCTAAGTTGTTAATCGGAATAACATTTACATCCAAATCCGTCTGAAGAGTAAATTCCGGCGGGTCAATACATTTGTCTAATATCGCATAAATCGTATATCTCTGCTTCGGATAAGTCTGATTTTTTAATTGCTTAATAAGATTTTCCAATGTGTCAACCTTGCCTGTCGCATAAACTACAACGCATATGTTTGAATCTCTCGATGTATATTTATCTCTGATTTTTTTAACCGGTTTAAGGCTTGCAGCTGCAAGGATAATATAAAATATGGTAAAGATTGTGATATAAATATATAAAACTAGCATAAAATTATCTCCACAATAAAGTTTACTCTAAAAAAAGCAAATACTCAAATAATAAATGCATATTGTACGCAAACAAGATTGTTTGTAAATTTTCTTTAAGGAGATAGAAAATTTTATTTTGTTTATTTATTAATATAAATAACTAGTTTAAGAAAAGGATTTATTAATGATACAGCCTACCCTTTCATTTCGGGCAGACAACAGAACTATAGATAAAACAACAGGAGAATACAAAGATCCGCTTATGCGCTGGCCGTTAAGAGGCGCCGCATTTACCAACGAAGTCGGAGAAGCTTTGCGTCCGATTATCGGGAATTATGCGACATTGAGCTGGGTTCCGGCTCTCATGTATATCGGTGCGGATGTTTATGATAAATATAAGAACGATAAAAATGAATACAGTCCGGATTCGAGAAGGTGCTTAAAGCAGGCTGTTTTTCAGGGAATGGCAAGTATATTTTTACCTTTAATTGCTGTTAAGCTCGGACAAAATATAATTTCACAATTCGGAAAATTCGGACAGGATAAAATAAGTCTTAATTCGAAAGAACATGTTTCAAAACTCGCCGAACAATTCATTGCAAACGGTAAAATGCATGCTTTTGCAGGAAGAGATAAAGAGTGTACTAGAGAATTTTTGAATATTGTGACAGATTCTTTGGATTATAAAAACAAAAAGAAATCTGTAAAAAAACTCCGGAAAATTTTTAAAGCAGATAAAAATGAACGGCTTTCTAAATATTCAGAAACTACGATAAAAGACTTAATAAAACTGCGTAAAGATATCCTTAATCCGACAACAGAAGTTAAATGCAGCAAATGGTATTCGCATTATATAAAAGCTCTAAAAAACGGTCAGACAGAAAATGTTGCCGTAAAAAGCGTTCTGACTGATTTTCAGAAAAACAAGATGTTGAAAGGTAATTTCTTAAAGACTCTCGGCGGTTTTATCGCTCTCGGTCTTGCGATAAAGCCTATAGATTACTTTGTAGAAGAAGTTTTGATAGGCAAATATGTAGGTCCGGGAATTGATTCAATCAAGCGTAAATAATTCTTTAAAATAAAAACACTTGATTTCAAAAAATGTCTATGTTAAATTAGATTTTGCCGGGGGTAAACTGGGTAAATGAATAAAAGCCCTTGTAACCCTATAAATAGCCGGTTTGAAAATTAATTACGGGCTGCTAGCTCAGGTGGTTAGAGCGCACCCCTGATAAGGGTGAGGTCGGTGGTTCGAGTCCACTGCGGCCCATATAAAAAGGATGATAACTTTTGTTATCATCCTTTTTATTTTGCAGTAGGATGAGAACCATCTTTTGTGGTTCGAGCGCGAACGAGCTGAGGCTGGAGCAGTTTTGTTTTAAGTGATTTCATCACTTAAAACAAAATGCGAAATTGCCGTTAAATGCGAGTGAGCAAGACAGTCCACTGCGGCCCATATTTTACAACAAGAGCCGAAAAGGCTCTTTTTTAGTGTCTCTTCAAGTTCTAATCTGCGTTTCCGGCGATTGAAAATTTTTAATCAATAATAGGTTTCTGGGACATTGAGACAGGGAAAATTTAATAAAAAATCAAACAGACAGCACGATTGAGGCTGTTTTTTAGTATTGAGATGTACCGGTCTTTTCTTGCACTTAACTACTCA
>CALUPN010000088.1 GCA_944322625.1 Candidatus Gastranaerophilales bacterium
TTTGATTAAATATACTACGTCAACTTACTATACTAAGTTATATTATAATTTTAGCCTCTAAAGAATTCTTGTCAATGGATAGACATGTAATTTCACAATCTGCATTTAATTTTTATATCGGATAATCTTAGCTGGATTTCCGGCTGCAACAGCATTTTCAGGAATATCTTTCAGTACTACCGAACCGGCTCCTATAATCGAATTCTTGCCGATTTTTACTCCGCCTGCAATTACACTGTTGGGATAAATCGTTACATAATCTTCTATTAAAGGAACTGCCGTTTTTCTTTCTGAATTATACTTCCCCTGACCTATGGTTACATTCTGAAAAATAGTACAATTTTTACCGATAATAGCTTTCGGATGGATAACTATTCCAATAGGATGCGGGAAATATACATTATTAATCTTTAATTGCTCCATATTTTGTATGCAGCAAACATCTTCCAGCTGGTTAATCAAAAAACTCTTAAATTTCATTTTAATGCCAAAAAATTTTACAATAATTTGAGCATTTTGTCTTTGAAAAGCAAACAATTTTGATACAATTTTTTTTAACATAAATCTGTATTTCTTATCTTTACCTGTTGACTACAATCAACACATGCCAGAAATTATACACTTAAAATTATTTATATGCAAGCAGATGATAAAGAAACACTTCTGAACAAACAGCAAGAACTCATCAGGGCAATATCATCAGTAGTAGGGGATTTAGTAAAACAATCCGGTAAAAGCGGAAGAAAAATTTCTGAAGAATATGATATCGGCCTGGGGGTAATTTCTAAACTTGAAAGAAATCTTGTCTCTGATATAAAAATTTCAACTATTTGGAAATTGATAAACGCTTTTAATATATCACCTGATGCGTTTTTTAAAAAAGTATCAGATAATCTTCCTGAGAAATTTAATTTCTTTGAGTAGGAGATTTTATTAAAAAGGATGGCTTATAAGCCACCCTTAATTTATTATCAAAAAGTACTTATTTACATTCTATTACTTTACATCATCCTTAATTACAATCAGATTTTTAACAATTTTCATTGCGCATGTAGGAAGCACAACTTCTGCCAAACCATCTGCAATACTGATTATACTGCCGGCTTTTAAAGTTACATCCTCTCCTTTGTACTGGAATGTGTAATCTTCTTTTCTGTCTGATCTGATTGTGATTTGATTGTTCATAGTCATTTCCTTCTTTTATTTTGTGCTAAACAAGGAATGGCAAAAGATTTCCGCCATTCCTTAAAAATACTTATACTGACTGTTTGTTTAAATTAGTCAAATACATAATCTATGATTGCAGCTTCTCTGGCTCTTTTAATAGCCTTTGTAATCATTCTCTGGTGCATTGCACAGTTGCCTGTAACTCTGCGGGGAATAATCTTTCCTGCTTCTGTTAAATATCTTTTTAACTTTGCTGCATCTTTGTAATCGATAAATTCAACGTGCTCTGCACAGAATGAGCAGCTTTTACGTTTCTTTCTATCCTGGATGTCTTGTTTTGCCATGTTTTTATTGCCTTTCTAGCCTTGTATTTAGTGATTAGTGAATAGAATCCATTAAAAAGGAATTTCATCCTCACCAATTAGTTCATCAGAAAATTCTTCTTGTGAAAATTTTACGATATCTTCATTTGATGATGTTGATGGTGTGGAAGCACCGGCTCCCATCATCTCTATTGTATTGGCATCAATCTCGTAAATTCTTCTTTCTGCACCGCTGTCATTTTTTACTGTTGTAATCTGGAGCCTGCCTTCTACAAGGACCCTATCGTCTTTTGAAATTCCGGATACAACTTCATCAAGAGAAGCGCGCTTTACAATTACTCTGATAAGCATTTCCTCTCTATCGCCTATATTCAAAACAAAAGATGATACCGGAACATTATTCTGCGTAAAACGCTTTTCCGGAGCTCTAAATACTGAACCTGTTACAACTGCTTTTGCTAACGACATTTTTACTTCACTTTCTAAATTATATTGCTACTCCACTGTATTTTGCAATTACTGCTGCCGGCCTGTTATAAAAACTACATTGCAAAATACTGTCTGGTATCAGTGTTTTTATTACACTACCTGTGCTTTCTTAGAAACTTCCATAAACATAAATCTTAAAACATTTTCATTAAGTTTCAAGCTTCTTTTAAATTCAACAACGGACTCACCCGGTACAGATAAAATCATTGTTGTAAAATATCCATCTCTATAGCCTTGTACATCATAAGCCAATTTTTTACGGCCCATTTTATCTACTGATGATACTTCACCCTTGTAAGATTTAATTTCTTCCGAAATTTTATCTACAACTTTGTCCAATTCATCAGAATCCAGACTTGGTTTAAAAATCGTTAATAATTCATAGTTCTTCATAAAAATATTTCTCCTTATAAGACCATGCTACCATGACCAAAGGTAAATGCAAGAGGGGCACATAAATATATACCGAATTATTTTTATTTGATTGCTCGCCCGCTCAAATCATAATATTTTTTTGTACCGTCCTGATTTATTTTTTCTATAATAATTTGCCCGTCTTTCAATATTTTTCTTGTTCTTGACTTATGTGTTCCTGTTTGAACATTATCAATCCCGACAGTCCCGGCTAAAGATGTAACAGCTTCGGTAAAATGTTTCTTCACCAGCCAATTTTCAGGCATTTCAAAACTGTATTCCGAGGCATATTCATTCATAGAAACAACATCAAGCTCCATTATTACATCCATTGTCATATTAGTTGTCTCGTCGTTTGCCAGATACCTGATATCATTTTCCCAGGCATTAAAATTAACTTCCAAAACAGAATTTAGTCTTGAAACTTTTGTAAATACCTCTTTTGCAGTCTCTGATAATTCAGCTACCATCTGCTGATGGATAATAATTTCACCCGGTGATGAAATACCGCGCTTTACTGGCGGAATTTTTGCTACCTCTGCGAGCTCACTGGCGTATTTTTGAGCAAATTCACCATAGGGCATTCCAAGAATTTCTAAGGTCTGCTCTTCAAACAGGGTCTTATTTTCATTCTCGCTTTTTTTGCTGTCAGGATCTTTATACCAGTTTTTGACTTCATTTTCAGCATTATTATACCTTGTCTGAATTTCCTGATATTTTTCTGTAAGTTTTTCAAAATCATATACAGGAAGCCTGTTTAAAAGCGCGCCGAGACCTGTAATCTCGTTTTCTATAAGCATACTATCCAGTTCATGCGACATTTCATAAAGCTCATTATTTGCGTTTTGTGTAGTTTTATTTGTAACTTCACGCCGTTCATCCTGCGATAATTGGTTTAAATAAGCATTCTTGATTTCATCATCTCCGGACATTTTCCTTTCAAATCCGAAAATCTTGTTTATATCATCTTCTTTTACTTCACCGTTTTGTAGGGCTTTATCCGCCTCTTTCATAAAAAGCGAAATCTCTTTATCATTATCAAGATATCCGTTAGAATTTCCGCCGTTTTCGTCAGCAAGTTTAGCCAGCTCCAAGAGTTTACCGCTTAGCATAGTTAAATCAATCTTCATAAAAATCTATCTCCCGCATTTACTTATATATGTATAAAGTATTTTCGGGAGAAATAATTGCTTTTTATTTACAAAAAATGTTACAAATCAATTGTCATAAATTTATTTTTATAATCATTAACAGTATTCAAAAGTTCTACAAACTCTGCGTATTTAGCCGTATGAAGAGTTTTAGAAAGCTCGACTGCCGCAAGAAACTCTATTTTAAAACTGTCTTCTGCGCGTTCTTTAATCTTAACCATGCCGGTATCTTCAAACATTTCAAGCATCGTTTCTATAACCGGTTCTGTCACTCCGAGAGCAGCCGCCCCTCTTGAAAGACTAAAATCGCCGTCAAGAGTGCTGCAGGTATACTTAATCATACCTGAAAAAGTTTTTAACATAGCTTCTTCATTATATTTCCCCCTCTGATAGTTCATATAATGAACAGCATCCGGAGCAACTGTCGTCATAAGGTTTTGCATAACTTCATCATCAGCGGGATAATCAAAAAACATCAGCGCATTTGCTTTTTGAGCGTGATTTCTGTCTACAATATGCTTTGTTATATCTTCAAACGGCTTAAGAGCCTCTTTTACCCCTCTATCCTCCGCAAAAACGGAAATCGCGAGCTTAGAATTTTTGATATAATCGTTTACCTGTCTTAATATGTTCGTTTTCTTCCTATGGTCATACACTTTTATTTTCGAAGCTTCTTCCTCTTTTAAAGCGTCGGAGTGAACATCTTTAAGAATTAATTGAACAGAAGTTACTCCGTTAAAAGTATTTAATTGCGGAGCAAACGCAATATCAATTTTATCCCCGCTGATTAGAGGAATATCTCCCCTTGACCACCAGACACAGTCTATTGTACCATTTGGAGTTTCTACGATTAACTTCAAATGGTCTTTTGTTGAGCCCATCAACTTCTTTTCTTTTAAAGTCAGATTGTTTACAACAAAAGCCGGCGACGGATTAGAAGCCCCGAACGGCTCCAGTTTTGAGATTTCTTCCACAAGAGAGATGTCTACATCATCAATTGAGAGCTCCATATCAATATCAAGAGAAGGCGTGAGTTTTTGCCCGTTTAACATCTCATCAACCGTTTTATTCAAAGCTTTTTTCACTGTCTCAAACGAAGCTTTCTCTTCAGAGAAAGCAAATCCCGCCGCAAGCTGGTGTCCGCCGAATCCGTCTAAATGTTCGGAAATATTAGAAATTATATCGTAAAGATTAAGTTCTTTTACTCCTCTTGCAGAACATCGGAAAGTTTTTGTTTCTTCCGAATAATTCATAATAAAAGTCGGTTTATAATATTTTTCGACAAATTTAGAAGCTACAATCCCTATAATTCCTACATGCCAGTCTTTTGAGAATAAAACAATCGCATTATCACGGCTGTTTGAAGCCTTCCACATATCATCGGCCTGCGCAAATGTTTCGGAACACATCTCCTGCCGGAGTTTGTTAAAGTTTTCAAGTGAAATAATTGCCATCTCGATTTCCTGTCTGTTTTCGGAAATCATAACTTTTATGGCGTTATCAACCGTATCAATACGTCCGGAAGCATTAATTCTCGGTGCAATCGTGAACGCTACCTGTTCAGCGGTTAAGCCGTTATCAACCCCGACCCCCGCAGCATCTAACATCCGCTTTAGTCCGTAATGCTTGCCGGCTGCAATATATTCCAGACCTTTTGTTACATAATACCTGTTTTCACCGATTAAAGGCACAATATCAGCAATTGTTCCAACGGTCACAAAGGGAAGGAGCTCTTTTGAAAAACTTAATTTATCATATTTTTCAAGAACAGCCTGCGCAACTTTAAATGCAACCCCTACCCCTGCAAGAGAAGTTAAATACTCAATCTGCAGCGGAGTAAGTTTTTCATCCAACGCATTCATTGCCTTGGGGTTAATTATTGCATACGCGTCCGGAAGCTCCTCGGGGGCTTCATGGTGGTCTGTTATAATAACATCACGGCCAAAACTTTTTATGAACTTAACTTCTTCAACACTGCTTATCCCATTATCAACTGTAATAATTAATTTTGGCTTCTTCTTGGTTAAAAGCTGAACAAGAGCCTTTGTATTAAGTCCGTGCCCTTCCGTTTCTCTATCCGGAATATAATAATCGACATTTGCTCCGAGGTAAGAAAATGTTTTCATAAGAACAGAAGTTGAAGTAACTCCGTCCGCGTCAAAATCACCGTAGATTAAGATATTTTCTTTTTCATCAATAGCTTTTTTTATACGTTCAGCAGCTTTTGGCATATCACAAAACGCGTTGGGATGCATTAAGGTAATCTCAAGCGGGTTTAAGAAATCCCGTCTGGCATCTTCTCCCGTTATGCCCCTAACTTCCAGTAATCTATCTATTATAGAGGCTTTAGAATTTTCTCCCTTAGCCTCTATATGCCATTCTTTCTTAGTTATCCCCATTTACTCCTCAGTTCTTTACAAGACAGGTCATTTTTTCTAGTATTTCAATCGCTTTTTCCAGTTGAACGTCTTTTTTCGCTTCGACATTCTCCTTAGTTAATTCTACCATAACATCAGGAGTTATGCCTTTTTTATTAATATCAGTTCCCGAGGGGGTTAAATATCTTTGTATAGTAATATTCATGCCAGCTTCGTCCGGAAGCTTGTTGATTTCCTGCACTAGTCCCTTTCCGAAAGACTGCTCTCCGACAATTGTTGCGCGGTGATTGTCTTTTAATGCTCCGCTTAAGATTTCGCTCGCTGAAGCTGAACCTTTATTAATTAAAACAACAATCGGCTTATCCGTAACCTGCTGATAACGCGCGCGGGTTGTAGTTTTATAGCTGTCACGGTCAACTGTACTTACGATAACTCCGCCTTTTAAAAGCATATCTGAAATATAAATTGCGTTAGTCAAAAGCCCGCCGGGGTTTGAACGAAGGTCGATTATAAAACCTTTCATTCCGCTTGAATTGTTCAATATTGATTCTATTTCTCCGGCAGCGTTCTTGCTGATAAAAGAGCTTAATCTTATATATTGAATATCGTTAGGAATTTTTGTTGTTTCAAACGGCGGTTTGCAGGAAACCGATTTAACCTCAATTTCGTCTCTTACAACGCTGTAGAGCTTATTCGGGACACCTTTTCTCTGGATTAAAAGAGTAACAGTTGTTCCTTTTTCGCCTCTGATTTTATCAGCTGCCGCATCTATATTAATACCTTTTGTACTCTCACCATTAATTTCAAGAATTCTATCGTCTGCAAGAAGTCCCGCTTTTTCAGCCGGTGAGTCCTCCAGAGGCGCAATAATAACAAGCTCTCCGTCTCTTAACCCGATTTGTGTTCCAATACCCTTCAAAGAACCCTTAATTGATTCAGTTTCTTCATTAAATTCTTTCGGGTCTAAAAATCTTGTATACGGATCATTAAGACTGGATAGCATGGTCTCAATTGCGACATAAGCATCCTCTTTTGTTTTAAGTTTATTTTCGTATCTATACCGCCATTTATTCCAATCCTGCGAATTGTTGGTCGGATCATAATATTTTTTATTAACGATTTTCCACACATCATCATATAATTCAGCCGGAGTAGCAGCAAAGGCTGTTCCCGTTCCGATTATTACAGCGGTCATTATTAATATACTTGCTAATTTTTTCATAAACTACTCTTCCTCCTAAGTCAAAAAGCGCTCTTTATATTATACTACACAATTTCTTTTTGGATTTCAAATCGTGGTAAATATGTTTTTTCTCAACTTCTCAACCTTAATTAGCACCCACCCCAACCCTCCCTCATAAGGGAGGGAGCTTTGCACACGCCAAACGAACAGCATCCCTCCCCTTGTGGGAGGGTCGAAATCTTTGATTTCGGGGAGGGGTAAATAAGAAGGAAAATATA
>CALUPN010000089.1 GCA_944322625.1 Candidatus Gastranaerophilales bacterium
ATAGTTCTCCTATTGAAATAAAAAAATTAACAATATATTGATAGAATACATTATTCAAAAGCACCACAATATGCATTATGGTGCATTTTGTAAAAGACCTGTTTGCCAGGCGTGTCCAATTAATTTGTTTATACTGTTCAGACTCACAGGTGCGAGCTGGAGCGCCAACTAGTAAACTGTTTGTTTTAGAAAATGACTTTGTCACAACACTCCCTAATCCTACTACACAGTTATCCGGAATTGAAGCTCCTTTCAAGATAGAAACACTCCTGCAGAGCCAAACGTGATTTCCGATATTAACGTTTCTAGGAGTATTCAAAATTTGTCTGCTTTCTTCATTATAAATAGTATGACCGTCTGCGATATCAATTCTTATATCACACCCAAACTGGCAGTCGTCACCTATATTAACTGCAAGATTAGGTTCTCCGTGAAAATCAATCGCACCTGACTCAAGCGAAAAATCTTTGCCGATATTAACCTCAACACTCTCCGCGCGGGCGTTTATATCAAGATTTTTGATTAAATATCCGGAAGCTCCGATACTTATTTTGCAATTATTCCCGATACAAATTCTAACATTCCGCATTTTAGGGATATCATCATAGAAAATAATCCGATTATTAGCTCCGTAATAATTAACCTTCAATCCCCGCACATAATTGAGCCGTTTTTCCTTACCGTTTTTTATAAGTACAATTTTATTATTATTAATCGCAAACGGATTTTTGAAAACAAATTTTAATCCAAATATACTTATTCGTATTCTTTTTTCCATAAAAAATATTATACAACAAAATCCTAGAATTTTATTGCTTTATCAAGCCCCACCCCCTTTGCATATTTCACTAATAGCCTATAAGCGGTTTCTGATTGTTTTTTGTAAGCAGAGAAGTTTTCATCTGATTCTGATGCTATTGAATTAAGCATTGTTCTTGATATTATTGCATTTTTAAGCAGTTCTTCCAGATGAACCGGAACCGAAATCACGTCATCGCTGTTTTTGAGTGTGTAAATTTCTTCTCCGGATGCATTTTCACCGATTGCAAGGGTTATATAATCAATTGTTATAATTGATTGTGCTGCCGGGATGGGATTAAATATAATCTTTTCATTTTGGATATAAAAACTATCCGGAGTACCGCTTTCAGCTCCAACCGGGTCGGTACTGTTAATATATTTTAACTGCTTTGAGCCGAGTCTTACACAATAATTCCCGGAATTGTCGCTTTTAATAAGCCCTGCCGGAACCTCATATGAATTAATATTAGGAACGGTAAAGATTACATGTGTTCTGTCTCTGAAACCAAAAGGGTATGAATAGAGAATTTCCTGTGCTGCTTTATTTATCGCAAGTACAAGCGATGTTTCAAATTCCGCATCAGAAGCAGCATCATTATCATACATTGACCATTCCTGCGTTGCGGTTGAATTGTATAAATCTAATAGGGTTAATGTCATAAAAAATCTCCTTTATAAACATATTGTTGATACATCATAGCCGGCAAACTTTTTCATATAGCTTTCAACTGATGTCCCGAAAGCGTCTTTAGGATTTGCGCATCCTTCTGATTGTAAATATTCCCGAACGGCACCGGCGCCTTTTAAATGAGCTGCTGCAAGCAAGCCCGAGGGAGTTATTTTAAATCCGTTAATTATACGGCCAATGTATTTATCAGCTCCGACGGCTTTTAAATACTGCCATTGTTTTTTCTTGAAAATTATCTGCGCATTTTCCTGCGCAGCGGGGTTATTAAGAAAATCCTGAATAGAAAATACTCCGTCTTTTCCCGTAAAACTCCCGCTCCAGTCGTTATTATAATTTCTTGAAGCCTTCTTATAATATCCACAGTCAATAAGTGCAGCTTCACCCATCTGGTACTTTCCAGCATAGCCGTATTTGTTGAAGGATTTATAGTTCCCGCCGGATTCTCTTGCGCCAAGATCGTTTAGAAAATCTTCTAATGTTTTCATTTTTTCCTCCCCTTTGGGGTAATTCCCGGGTTTTCGTCTAAAACAAGCTCTAAAATTGATTTATCTGTTTTTTTAGAGACAGGCTTTGTTTTGTCATTAAACTTTCTCCCGTTTTTTTCGAGAATTTTGTACTCATCAGGCGATTTAGCCTTGAGCTCTTCTGCCTCATAATCAGGCAGCAAAAAAATATTGCCCGTAGGCAAATACTTGATTTTTATCATATGTTCTCCTTATTTTAAATTTAAATGCGGCGGTAAATCACGGTAGGTGCATAAAGAAGTGAGCAGGCATTACCTGAACTACAAGCTGCGAATTTAGATTTTTTATAAATGTTATAAAAAATAATCTTTATCATTTTCTTCTATAATACCCGCTTACTTTTGTTCCATCAGAGAAGTAGGTCAGGCATTGCCTGACAAAAACTTATTTTAAATTTAAATAATGCGGTAAATCACAGATTTACCACATGCTATTTTCATGTTACTATGCACAATCTAAAGAAGTAGGTCAGGCATTGCCTGACAAAAACTATTCTAAATTCAAACTCTCAATATTATACTTGTCATCAAAATTACACCAATCTTTATCATAAAACCCATTGATTACAAACTTATCAAAAGATGAAAACTTCCAGTCCTTTGGGGCAATTCCATAATGTTTTACAGAATTATAATGAATATAATCTATATGCCTATATAAATCTTCTTCTGTTATTATTGTATGTTCCCAATACCTTCTTTGCCAGATATCGGATTCTCTGCTATTATTTTTTGAATAGTCAATTCCTGATATTTTTGTAAAGGTACTTTTTATGCTACCAATTATTTTAGGATATGAATTTATATCTTGTGGTTTAATAATTGTATGGAAATGGTCTTTATTAATTATTATTGCAATAATATCAAATGAATATTTTTGTTTTGTTAATTTAAAAGCCGTTTTCAAATATTCAATATTGTCTATAAGAATTTGTTTTCTGTTTTTTGTGACAACAGTGATAAAAATTAAAGAATTTGGAATAAATAATCTTTTGTAATTCATTCTTATATTTTATTACATTTTAATATTTTTGTCAGGCAATGCCTGACCTACTATCTACAGACTTGAAATTACAAAAATATTGTTGTTATAAATATTATTTAAGTGTATAAATTTAAACAGTTTTAATTTAAATTATAATTTTCCTTTTAAGCAATCCGGCAACTCTGCTTCAGTAATTTTTATTGGGGGTTGCAATGGTTCAGGTTTACCAAATTTTCTTTTATATAAATAACAAACGCAGCTTTTTATATTATTAAAAGGAGCCATAATTTTTTGTCCGGTTATTCTAAGCACGTCTGCAAACGTAAATTTCATTGGTACAACTTCCATATTGAGTAACTTAGCTATTTCTTCATCACTAACTTTGACGGCTCTTGAAACATTATTTGTAGTTTGTTTTGTTGCTGTAAATATTTCCTCTGTAGATTTTTTACTTGCAATTCTTTCCAATTTTGAACAGCTTGCATTTTTAAGAAGCCTTGTAAAAACTTTCATCTTAAATCTCCTATTAAACTTACTATAATTTCCCTATATTATAAAAAAAACAAAAATCTATACAAAATTGACTTAATGTGAAGTTTTGTAACATCAATAATATTATATTTTAGCAAATAGGGTGGGCAAAGCTACATCAAACAGTGAGTTTTAAGTAGGTTTGTGTGTTGCGTGCCCACCGATTTATTCAATTAAAGATTTTTCATAATTTACACCTCACCCGAATTTCTAAGTTTCGCCTAGGTTCAACTTGAAATTCTGCCCTCTCCTGTTAGTAGAGGGCGAAAAGATTTAAGAATTCCACAAATAAACAAAGTTCAATAAAGAATTTTTATAACCACGAATCACCATTCACGACTCACGAATCACGCCACCAAAAAACAGGGGAAGCAAAAGCTTCCCCGCCAAGTTATTCAACTTCTCTGACACCAGCCCATTTTGCGACAGCAAATATTGTTCCGGTAAATCCAGTTGCGAAATCCAAATCAATTGAACCATCAGCTTTTTCAAAGCGTGACAAATCTTGGATTTGTATAGCTGAAATACCGACCGGCAATTCAATCGTAATATCGCCCAGCATTGAATTCGGATAAGCATCTCCGGCTTTCACGGTAAGTGATGATTTAGCAGAAGCTGTTGTATCGATTACAATAAATAAAGAATTGTTTTTGTTAGAAAAAGCATCTGGAATAGTTACTCCGTTAGCTTGTGTTACGGTTGTTTTAGTGATCCCGATATTAGCAACCGATTCAGTATGGTCTAAAGTCGGGTATTGAACATTAACAGTATCTCTTGTCATAATTTTTTCCTTTCATTAACTAAGAACCTGATGGTACAGTAATAGCAAGCGGTGCAGAAACTTTAACAGTGCCTAAATAATCTGCTCTCGGAGCGCCAACGCCGAACAAGCCGTAACCTTTATAGCAGGTATTAAAGTTCTTTTCAGGAGTATAGAAAACAGTATTCAAATCTGATGATATACCGCCTGCAAGGGTTTTATTCTTAACCCCGAAGAGAGGATAGAATACGCCGTCTTCAGGCTGTGCAATGTTATTAGAAACAAGGATTTCCCACCCGCAAAGATTACCGATATAACCTTTTTGAATTTCACCTTTACCTGTTTCCGTATATTTCAATTCATCAAGCTGGCCTAAATAGAATTGGTATTCAGGAGGGATAACACAGACCATAGAGCCGTCAATCCAGTTTGTATGGCCCTTGCCGTCACCTCTTTGGAATTTAGCCTGCATATATGCAAAGATATCTTTTGCAAGCTGCGGGGTTAAAGTGATTGCATCGCCATCATCATCAAGATAGTGTCCGGCTCTTGTGTAAAGGTTTGCATAAGCTGAGTCAACTGCTGCTGCGAATTGTTTAATTGCATCATTTGTATAATCCTTTGCAAGTTCAACTTGAGCTTCAGGGCTGTCGGCAGAGCCTTGAAGCATTTTTTCTTCCATTTCTGATAATTCAAAGTGGAAAGCTTTTCCTCTGTCGATTTTAACTTTGCAGGTAGATAAAGTAGCAGCTTCTGCATCCGGCAAATCTCCGCCGTCATAATCAAACAAAGTTACAAGCCCGGGCATTGTAATATCTACTTCATCACCTTTATTAATATGGTCTTTCATTTCTGAATGAGCAAGTTTTCCGATAACAAGCTCATTGTAGAAATGTTTGTTAAACGCTTTTGTAAAAGCGTTAACTATCATTTGTTTTGTCGTTGTCATAAATTTTTCCTTTCTTGTTGACTAAATTAATCTCTCAAGAAGTTCATCAACTTCTTTCGGACTCATCTCATCCAGCCTTTTCTTAGGCGGAGTTATAGAAGATGTTTCATTTTTAGAAAAATCCATTGTATCGGTTGCTTTTTGGGTCTCATTCAGCTTTGCCCTCTCTTTTTCGAGCGCAAAAATACGTGAAGAAACATACCCTTCAAGAAGATTAACAAACTTATCCGCATCAAGGTTTTTGCCTAATGCAATATAAGCCTCTTTATAAAGCTGTTTAAAAGACGGGTCTTGAAAATATTCGGGCGTATTGTATTTTTTTACCGCTTCTTTAATCTCCGCTTCCGCCTCTTTAACTTCACGCTCTTTAGCCCACGCCTGCTGAACACCCTTAAACATCGCACTGTTTTGTCTCAAAATGCCAAGTTCTTCGGACTGCAAGCCCTGATGTTTTTCAAGCTCCTGATAAGCTTTTGATAAATCTTCTACCGATTTGAATTTTCCTAAAATGAGCTCTGAAGGGGCTTCTGCAACTGTTGCAGCTTCCGCTTGTCCTTCTGCAATCGGTTCCGTTTTAGAGTTATCGGGATTAACTTCCGGCTCTAAAACAGTTTCTTTTTCTTGAATTTCTTCCATAAATAAATCCTTTCAATTAGTTATTGTCAGGCTGTGCCTGACCTACAGCTGTTTGTTGATTAGCAATATTTTCACTATCCGCAATTGCTTGCAGAATTTCGCCGAGTGCCGCAGCCTCGTTTCCCTGATTTGGAGTCTGCGCCAAAAATCTTTCAGGACTGTCGACACCTTTCTGCTCAAAATACCAGACAAAAATTTCCTGTAAATTCAGTGGAATTAATGATGCAAATTTCTCTACCGCTTGAATTACAATATCAGCCTGACTTGATTTTTGTGTAGTCATTGAGGAATCTGCATACATATATTTGTATTCACCCTGACGTACAAAATCATCGACTTCGATTACTTCCTGCTTGTTTTCGTGGTTGACAAAAACCGTTTCTGTACCTGATTTAAAATCGGCACAGAGTTTTGCAACCTTCTCTACGTTAGGAATAATCAAATCCTGATTAATTGTATCCACAATCATTGCAAGCCTTGTCATCTGCCCCTGGGTTTTTGTATTAATCTCTGTTGCGGTTTTGGCAGAAGTCGACTCGACCGCTCCGACCATATTCGGGAAAATCCCCGAAACTTCCGCCATTAAATCATTAAGGAATGAAATATCCTCCATGAATACAGTCGGATTAAACGTCAATTGCTGGAATGCAGCTGCAGGAGAGAGGCTGTCGCCGTATTCAATGATTTTACCCGGATAAAGATTAATCTCATCCTCATCAAAAAATCCCTCGGGTGCCAGTAAAGGCGGATTTTCATTCAAAGCCTGCAAATTACAAGTTCTGTTCATCAAATCTTCCTGAACATGAGCGAGCGATAAAATCGAATACAAAGGACTTATACCCCGCTTTGTTTCAGGATCCGTAATAAATGCTCCGTAAGAAAACGGGTTAATAATCCTGTCGTTTTTCTCGAATACAGCAAGATATTTTCTTGCAACTACTACAGCGTGCCAGTTCTTTAAAAGTGTACCGTTTGGAAGTTTTAAATCCCCCCAGTGCTCTAAAACCTCAACGGTTGAACCTTTAATAACATCTGAACTAAATGAGTTTGATTTGATATTAGAATTTGTACTGTCGCCTAAACGGCTTATTTCAGCGGCTTGTTCGGGCGTAAAATGATAACATTTGTTTTTAATAATCTCTGCAGGTGTTTTATATGTTCTGTAAATCTTCGGACAAGAATCCCAATTATCCTTTTGCGCCGTATCAAAAACCAAATCCGCCGGATTTACGGGGTAAATATAAGGGTTGTCGTATATTTTTTTACTATCCACCCAATAGTTTTTACCTTTAGAAATCGCATCAAGAATAAGAGGAAGCTTGACAGCATCCAGTGAAAACAAATTTCTGAAGAAATCTATCGGGCGCCTGTATTCTTCATAATTCTTTTTCCAGGCAGTAAATGAAATCAATTCCCCGTACAAAAGCGCATAATC
>CALUPN010000090.1 GCA_944322625.1 Candidatus Gastranaerophilales bacterium
GATTTAGATGTGGCGCAGGTTGCGCATGAACTCACTATGAGCGGCTTAGAAGTCGAAGAGGTCGAAGAAGTCAGACCGAAATTTACAAATATTATTACCGCTAAAATTGAAAAGATTGACAATCATCCGAATTCTGACCATTTGCACCTTGTAACCGTTAACACGGGTTCCGGTTTAAAAACAGTAGTTTGCGGAGCTCAAAATATAGAAGTCGGGCAGGTTATTCCTTACGCTTCTGTCGGAAGTAAAGTCTTAGACAGAAAAACCGGTGAACAGTTTGAGTTAACTCCGGCTGTAATCCGCGGGGTTGAGTCTCAAGGCATGTTATGTTCTGATGACGAATTAGGTGTTGCGGATAGAAATTATCAGGAAGAGGACGGCATTTTAATCCTTAACAGGCTTTTCCCTAATGTCGGGCTGGGTTTGAATGTAGAAAATGTTTTAGGTTTTGAAAAAGATTACATTCTCCATACCGCACCTACTGCAAACAGAGGTGATGAAATGTCTGTTATCGGGGTTGCAAGAGAACTGTCGGCTCTGTTTAACCGTCCGATGAAGTTTGAATACGCATCAAGAGAAACTTTCCCGGCTGATTTTAAGGTTGAGATAAAAGATAACGATGTCTGCAAATATTATTCAATCGGTATTATAAAAGATGCGGTTATTAAACCGTCTCCGGAGTGGATGCAAAAAAGGCTTGTTGCATCCGGTATTAGAGCTATTAATAATATTGTTGACATCACAAATTACGTTCTTTTAGAGTACGGCACCCCGCTTCATGCGTTTGATTTGGATAAATTAAACGGATATTTGTGTGTAAGACGCGCAGAAGAAGATGAAACTCTCGTTACATTAGATGAGGTTGAACGAAAGCTTACCCGCGATACTGTCGTAATCGCTACAGAAAAAGAGCCGGTATGCTTAGGCGGGGTATTTGGAGGAGCTAACTCCGAGATTGATGAAAATACTAAAAATATTGCCCTGGAAGCTGCTTATTTCACCCCTCAAAGCAACAGAAAGAGTGCAAGAAGCGTCGGCTACCGCTCTGATGCCTGTGCAAGATTTGAAAGAGGAATTGATATAGAAGCTGTTAAACCCGGACTTTTAAGAGCTGTTGAGCTTTTGGAAAAGTATGCTGACGCTAAGTTTGAAGGTATGGTAGAAACGGGAGTCAATGAATTAGAGCCTGTTCAAATCACAATAAGATATCCTCAGGTTAAAAGACTCTTAGGCTGTGACATTGATCCTGCCAAATGTTTGTCTATTCTTGAAAAACTCGGTTTTAAAATTCTCGGTAAAAACGAAATTGCCTGCAAAGTTGAGGTACCGTCTTTCAGAGCCAACGATGTTACGAGAGAATGCGACTTGATTGAAGAAATAGCAAGGATTAACGGTTATGATCAAATAACGCCGACTTTGCCTTCAAGATTAGCAACTGCCGAAGTCTCTCACGCCGAAAAGGTTATTTCAAGAGTAAGGCATATTATGTCAGGAGAAGGGTTGAACGAAATTCAGACATCTTCTCTAATAGGCGAACCGCTTCTTAAGCAGTTTAATGTATCTTTTAATAAAGATAAAGCCATTTATGTCCAAAATCCGGCGTCTGAAGATTTTACAATGCTTAGACAGACATTGATGGCAAGCATTCTCCAATGCTTGAAATATAATTACGACAACGGCCAGAAAGATTTCTGGGCTTATGAAATCGGAAGGAGTTATGTAAAAATTTCCGAGCCTGATGAAAAAAATCCGGGAGTAAAAGAAACCCAGATTTTGTCAGGCGTCATTACGGGAAATATTCAGAATTCTTTATGGCAGAATACGGGTGAAGTTGATTTCTATACAGTCAAAGGTATTGTAGATAAGATATTAGAAGATTTTAATCTTACAAGAAGGATAAAATTTGAGCTTCTTGCTGATTCTGAGATTGCAGAAACTCATAAGTGCATGCACCCTTATAAATCGGCAGTTCTTACACTACTGGGCAAAAAACCTGAAATCGTCGGATATTACGGCGAAATTCATCCCGAATTGAAGAATAAGATGAAATTGAACCAGAATGCATATGTATTCAAGCTGGATTTGGATTTGTTTATAAATGCAGTAAACCCGGGAATTCCGAGATTTAAGAAACTTCCTCAATATCCTGAAGTCCAAAGAGATTTGGCTGTTATTGTGCCTTCTGAAACTACATGGGATGATTTAGCCAAGGTTGTTAAAAAAGGTATTGATAACAAAGTATTTACAGGCTGTGAAGTCTTTGACGTTTATCAAGGCGAACATGTTCAGGAAGGATTTAAATCAGTTGCTTTCAGAATTAGCTTGCAGGATGCTAATTCCACAATGACAGACGAGGTAATTGAGACACAGATGGCAAATCTGCGCTCTGCTTTAAAAAAAGCTATACCTGATTTAGCATTCCGAGAGTAAAAATAACCTGGCTTGCAGCCATAATGAGAAGATAGCATTTGCATTTGATACAAAGGAAAAGATTTTTGCGCTGCTTTCTATTGACAAATCATTTGAAGAGTCGGATTTTATTAATGAACTCTGTGATAAACCTATGTCTATAGCGAGAATAGCGAATTATTTAGCTGATAATGAGCAAGTATAAGATAGAATTCCCCAAGAAGTGCTGTTCCCGGTAAAAATATGCTAAGAATTTAGCTTGTTCACAAATGCCCCCATATTAATAAAATTTAGTTTTTCTATACGATGTTCAACTTAATTCAATACATTATCATTGAATAAAATGAGGTGACTTATGGCTAAATGCTATGATAATTATAGTAAAGAAGAATTAATAGAATTACTAAATAAGCGAGATAAAGAATTAGCAAATAAAAAGTACGGTTTGGTATGGGACAGCGAAAAAGAGCCGGAACAAGTTGTTTTAGACTGTGAAAATAATTTACCCATATTAGAACGTATAAAAGAAAAAGAAATAAAAACAGATAATTCGGATTACAATATATTAATTGAAGGAGATAATTTTCATTCATTATCAGTTTTAAATTATACCCATAAAGAAAAAATTGATGTTATTTATATAGATCCTCCATATAATACGGGCAATAAGGATTTTATCTATAATGATTCTTTCGTAGATAAAGAAGACGGTTATCGTCATTCAAAATGGCTTAATTTTATGGAGAAAAGATTAAATTTGGCTAATAAACTTATGAAAGACAGCGGAGTTATTTTTATAAGTATTGATGATAACGAACAAGCAAATTTAAAACTTTTATGTGACAAAATTTTTGGAGAAAGCAATAAAATTGCGGTATTGCCGACAATTATGAATCTTAAAGGCAACCAAGATGAATTCGGTTTTGCCGGAACGCATGAATATACTTTAGTGTATGCAAAAAATAAATCCAATGCGCAAATTAATGAATTTAAGCTGGATGAAGAAAATTTTGAGGAATGGCTGGAAGATGAAACGGGTTATTATAAGAAAGGTGCAATTTTAAAACGAACTGGTACTGATGCACCAAGAGAAAAAAGACCCTTAAGCTATTACCCGATATTGATAAACAAGGCAACGGATGAAATTGCTAATATAACTGAATTAGAATATTTTAAGATTTATAATAAGGCCGAAAAAAAATTTGATGATAATTATATAGATGAATTAAAAAATAAATATGAAAAGTTAAACTTTTTTTTCTTGTTACCGTTATCAGAAAATATTAAAACATCGTGGAGATGGCAATATTCAAAAGTAGTGCGGGAGAAAGATGAAATTATAGTTCAAAAAAGTAATAATAGCTATACATTATATAAAAAACAAAGGCCGAATTTAGGTGAACTTCCAACCAAAAAGCCTAAAACTATTTTCTATAAACCTGAATACAGCAGCGGTAACGGAACAAACAGGTTAAAACAATTTTTTGGAGAGAAACTGTTTAATAACCCTAAACCGTTAGATTTAATTAAAGATTTAATTTATTTGGGAAGTAAAAAGGATTCTGTAATTCTTGATTTTACTGCAGGCTCCGGGACGACTGCAGATGCGGTTCTTTCACTTAATAAGGAAGACGGAGGGAACAGACATTTTATTTTATGTACAAATAATGAAAACAATATATGCACGAATGTGTGTTATCCGAGAATTGAAAAAGTAATAAACGGTTACCATAAAAATGGCAAAGGAGAATTTGTTAAAGGAATGGGAGGTAATTTGCTATATTTTAGAACCTCATTTATTAAAAATTCACAAAACAAAGAACAATTAAAAATTAATTTGACGCAAAAATGTACAGAAATGTTATGTGTCAAAGAAGGTATTTACAATCAAAAAGAAATACATGAAGATTTCAAAATATTTGAATCCAATAAAAAAGATAAATATTTATGCGTATATTATAATTTTATTAGTAACTCCTTTTTCGATTTTGTAAATACAATAAAACAATTAAAAGGAAAGAAAATTATATATGTATTTTCAACGGATGATTCAGTGGACGTAGATTTATTTGCCGAAATAAAAAACTGTACTATTGAGACAATACCACAAAAAATATTGGATATATACAAGAAAATTATAAAAGATAATATAAAAAGAGGTTAGAATGGAATTAAAGAATTTCCAGGAAAAAGCTGTTAATAAAATTTTGAACGAAGTAAAAGAAATTATCGAAGAAGAAAGAACCGGTACTGTTGTTTTTCAATCTCCGACCGGTTCCGGTAAAACATATACCATGTCTAATGTAATACAAAAATTAGCTTTGGATTCGGAATTTAAAGATGAAGATTTTTGCTTTGTATGGGTAAGTATCGGAAAAGGTAATTTACATAAGCAAAGTTATAATTCTCTGAAAAAATATTTTAACGGGGCCCCTGATGTATATTTGTTAGAACAAGAATATTCTGGCAAAAAAGCTTTTCTTAATAAAAATGATGTTGTAGTGATTAACTGGGACAAAATTAATCAGAAAAATTCTGATGGAGAGTGGAAAAATATCTTGATGAAAGATAAAGAAACATATAACTTCCCGGAAATATTGGAAAATACAAGAGAACAAACGAGAAAAATTATTCTAATTATTGATGAAAGCCATCAATGTACTACAACCACAAGAGCGATAGAATTAAGAGACAAAATTATCAAACCTGATATCACTATTGAAATGAGTGCTACCCCCGTTTTAAATCAATATGACAAACTGGTTCAAATCAACGCTTGTGATGTTATTTCAGAGGAATTAATAAAAAAAGAAATAATTATCAATCCTGATATTGATAAAATTGATGATAACGAAATTGATTCTCAAAAATTAGTTATGGATTGTGCTTTTAAAAAGAGATTAGAATTAAAAAAAGCATATGAAGTTTTAGGACTTGATATTAATCCATTGGTTTTAATACAATTGCCTAACAGTAATGACGGTGATATTAAAAAAGAATTTGTAGAAAATTATTTAAGAGAAAAAGGAATTTCCGCAATAGATGGTAATTTAGCAATTTGGCTTTCCGAAGAAAAACAAAATACAGAAAATTCTTATATTATTCCTAATAACAGTAGTGTTGATTATCTTATTTTTAAACAAGCAATAGATACCGGATGGGACTGCCCTCGTGCACAAATATTAGTAAAGTTTAGAGAAACACAAAGTATAATATTTGAAGTACAAACTGTTGGTAGAATTCTAAGAATGCCAGAGGCTAAGCATTATGAAAATGAAATTTTGAATAAAGGTTATGTTTATTCAAATATAAAAAATATTGATATAAAAAAAGAAGATTACAATCCTAATATATTAAAAAACCTTCATTCTGACAGAATAAATGAAAAATATACTTACTTGCAATTGAAATCATATTACAAGCAACGTCTGGATTATGGAGATATAAAAAATTCTCTGTCTTTTTATCCTGTTCTGGAAAAAGTATTCTGTGAATATTTTTGTTTAAAAAATACACAGAAAGGGTTATTAAATAAGGATATAAATACTGATTTAATATGTAAAAAGATTAATCTAGAAAATTTAGTCAATAATGATGAAATAATTTTAAATGAAACTATTGAAAGTTCTTTAATTGATGTTTTAAAAGAAATAAAAAATACTAATACATTAGATGTAAAATTATCTGAGGATGACAAGCTTTTAATGATAAATAAATTAATTAGGGATAATTTAAGCGGATTTGCATATAAAAGGTCTTATGCCCCTGTTAAGGAAGCACTATATAGGTTTTTTAGAGAATATTTATGCACCAAAGAAATTAAAAATGAAATGGTTTATCTACAATCTATAATATTAAATAATTATGATATTATTGCCAATTTAATTGCAAAATCTACTGAATTATATAAACCTGTAAAAGAACAAGAATTGGCAAAAAAAGCAGCTAATCTTGCAAACTGGGATTTTAATTGGGAAGTACAAGAAAACAGAAGTTATAATCCAAATATGTATGAAAAATTTGAATCAAGCATTTGTTTGTACTCTCCTTGTTATTTGAAAAAAGATAGAAGCAAAGCCGAAATTAAATTTATTGAATATTTAGAAAATAATGCATCAAAAATAAAATGGTGGTGGAAAAACGGGGATGAACACATGAGAGATAATTTTGGTATACAAAAACCTGATTTTTCCTCATTTCAACCGGATTTCTTAATACTGTATAAAAATAACTCTTTGGGAATATATGATACTAAAGATGCAGGTTTTCAAGAAGAAGATACAAAAATCAAGGCTGAAGCTTTACAAAAGTATATTAAAGAAGAAAGTAACGAACACAAAAAGATAATTGGCGGAATTATTATTATTGATAATAACGGAAGAATAAGAATAAATAATCATGCTTTATACAATGCTTTTAAAACTAACCCGGAAGATTGGGAATATTTTGAGCTTAAATAAAGAAAGAGTTGCGTCAAACCCCTTGCTATTACTAACAAAAAAATATGCCGCAACTCGGAATTGAACCAAGGACACAGGGATTTTCAGTCCCTTGCTCTACCAACTGAGCTA
>CALUPN010000091.1 GCA_944322625.1 Candidatus Gastranaerophilales bacterium
TGGTGTAATTTTGATGACAAATACAATATTAGGAGTTTGAATTTAGAATAGTTTTTGTCAGGCAATGCCTGACCTACAAGCTTGATGGAGTTACTAAAGAGTATGGAATTGATTTAAGCAAGTTTATTATTAAGAATAATAAATGAAAGTAGAACTCTCACCAGCAATAACAAATCAAAAAACTAATTTGTTTACTAAAAAATTAAAAAAGAGTTCGAGAAATATCGAACTCTTTTTTCTTCTATAACTTCCAGCTGTTTAAATATTCTTCCTGTTCCGGTGTCAGAGTATCTATCTCTATTCCCATCGATTCAAGCTTAAGTTTAGCAATATCAATGTCAACCGATTCCGGAAGTGTATAAAGTTTATTTTCTAATTTACCCCTGTTTTTAACCAAAAATTCAATACCGAGAGCTTGATTTGCAAAGCTCATATCCATAACGGATGCCGGGTGGCCTTCCGCAGCTACAAGGTTTACTAATCTGCCTTCTGCCAGAACGTAAACGGATTTTCCGTTAGTCAATTTATACTCGTCCAAGAACGGTCTTATACGTTTAATTTCAACCGTGTGAGCTTTCAAATCCGGAACATTAACTTCATGGTCAAAGTGTCCTGCATTACATAAGAACGCGCCGTCTTTCATTGTCATTATATGCTGAACGTCAACAACATGCTTATCACCGGTAACGGTCAGGAACAAGTCTCCTTCTTTAGCAGCTTCCGCAATCGGCATTACTCTGTAACCTTCCATCGCAGCTTCAAGAGCCTTAAGCGGATCAACTTCACAAACTATAACATTAGCTCCCAATGCTTTTGCTCTCAAAGCACATCCTCTGCCGCACCAGCCATAACCTGAGATTACGACGGTTTTGCCGGCAATAAGTATATTTGCGGCTCTCATAATTCCGTCCATTGCACTTTGTCCGGTGCCGTAACGATTGTCGTAAAGGTGCTTAGTTAAACTGGTATTGACGCCGAGGGCCGGAAATTTTAACTCACCCTGATTTTCGAGAGCTTGAAGTCTTATTATACCTGTTGTTGTCTCTTCGGTTGAACCTATAATACGGTTTGCCATATCAGGCCTTTCCGCATGAAGGGTTGCAACCAAATCACATCCGTCATCGATTATGATGTCCGGATTATGGTCAAGAGCCGAACGAACATGGTCACGGTAAACTTCAACCGATTCTCCCGCATACCCCAAGACCGGAATATCCCAGTACTTGACCAGAGCTGCTGCCACATCATCCTGAGTAGACAAAGGATTTGAAGCAATAAGAACCGCATCCGCTCCGCCGTCCTTCATAACTGTACACAATGCGGCTGTTTCTTTTGTAACATGTACACAGGCAGAAAGTTTCAATCCTGCAAACGGTTTTTCTTTCAAAAATCTTTCTCTTATCTTTTTCAAAACAGGCATATCTTTCATTGCCCATTCAATATTATTTTTGCCCTGTTCTGCAAGATTAATATCCTTAATATCGTATTTTAATTGCGTAGCGTTCATAAATACCTTCCTTATTCTTTTAAATTGGCAACACTTACTGTATATATTTTATCACTAACATGTACAACCGCCCATCTTAAAGGATTAATGTTGAGTTTTGTTAACTCGGATTCTATATATTCAACGCTCGGATTATGGTTATTTGGTATTTGCACTGTTTCTGAAATAACTTGCATTATATCTCCCTGTTTTAATTTAAATTTTATAACAAAAAGTTTTTATATAAAATTCACTTTCTCTTAATTCCTAAATTCCCCAACCTTAATAAAATCAGCCACCCCAAAGCTGTCTTGGCTTTGCTCCATCATAAGGGCATAACTGTCCGGTGAAAATACAAGATTGTAAGTCAGGCATTAGCTTGCCAATAACTGTCATGCTGAATAGTCGTCAAGGGATAAAAAGAGAAAAAGTATGTATTTATGATATGTGGCGTATTTCAGGATGACAAAAACTTACAAAACAACTTTTCATTTTATTGTCCGGTTAATTTTATTATGCGAGGAATATCTTTTATTTGATGCATCTTGCTTTTTTATGCTTATTCTTTACCGGACAGCAGTGCTCATAAGAGAGGGGGAGCGCACGCCAAACATACCGCACTCTTTCGCTCACTATCGTTATGCTTACGCATAACACGTTCGCGGCACAAGACTTGTTAGCAGCACGACAAACTTTTGTCTGCCATAATAAAAAAGTTTTAACGACAGATTAAAATTTGCAGTTATTTTTAAACTTTTATCCAAAGAATTGTTTCAAATATTGTCCGGTGTAAGAATTTTTATTGCATGCAACTTCTCTGGGGGTTCCGCATGCAATTACCTCCCCGCCGAATTCTCCGCCTTCCGGCCCCAAATCAATCAGATAATCGGCAATTTTTATTAAATCAAGATTATGCTCAATGATTAAAATAGTATTTCCATTATCAGCAAGCTGCTGAATAATTTTAATCAATTTATCCAAATCATGCCAGTGAAGCCCGACAGAAGGTTCATCCAGAAGATAAAGAGTCTTGCCGGTTGCCCGTTTATTGAGTTCTGCTGCCAGTTTAATCCTCTGAGCTTCGCCGCCCGAAAGGGTTGTTGCACTCTGACCGAGTTTAATATAGTCTAAACCGACGTCATTAAGTGTTTTTAGCTTGTTTGCAATCTGCGGGATGTTTTCAAAGAATTCATACGCCTCTTTTACGCTCATCTCAAGCACATCGGAAATAGTTTTGCCTTTATATTTGACTTCAAGCGTCTCATTATTATACCTTTTTCCCTTGCAAACGTCACATTTTACATAAACATCAGATAAAAAGTTCATCTCGATTTTTAAAACGCCGTCGCCCGCGCAGGCTTCGCACCGCCCGCCTTTTACATTAAAGCTGAAACGTCCGGGTTTGTATCCTCTCATTTTTGCCTCGTTAGTTTTGGCAAAAAGCTCTCTTATCGGAGTAAACACATCCGTATAAGTTGCAGGATTGGAACGAGGTGTTCTTCCGATTGGCGACTGGTCGATATCAATTATTTTATCCAGATTTTCAAAACCCAGAATTTCATCTACGCCCTGCGGTTTTGGTTTATTTTTGCGAAGTTTATGGACAGCATACTCATAAATCAATTCCTGCATAAGAGTCGATTTGCCGGAGCCGGAGACGCCTGTTAAAACGACGATTTTTCCTAATGGAATATCTAAATCTATGTTTTTTAAATTGTTTTTAAAAGCATTTCTAATCTGTAAATAATTACCATTCCCGGGGCGGATTCTCTCCGGTATAGGAATATAATACTCTCCGCTTAAGTATTTTCCGGTAATAGACTCTTCTGATGCTATAATATCATCTACCGAGCCCTGCGCAATGATGTTTCCGCCGTTAACACCGGCTTTTGGACCAATATCCACAATATAATCCGCATTTCTAATCGTATCTTCATCATGTTCGACTACAATGAGCGAATTGCCCATATTACGCAGCTTAAGCAGTGTCTTAATCAAACGGTCATTATCTCTCTGATGCAAACCGATAGACGGTTCATCAAGCACATACAAAACCCCGGAAAGCCCGCTTCCGATTTGTGTTGCAAGCCGTATTCTCTGAGCCTCTCCGCCCGAGAGCGTTCCGGAGGTGCGCGCAAGGTTCAGATAATTTAAGCCCACATCGCACAAAAATTTAAGCCTTGCGCGCACCTCGTCCAGAATTTGTTTTCCGATTTTCATCTGGAAATCAGAAAGAGTCAGGTATAAATCCGTAACAAATTCATACGCCTTATCAACAGGCATAAGACAGAATTCATAAATATTTTTGCCGTTAATCCGAACTGCAAGCGGAAACGGTTTAAGCCTTGCTCCGCCGCATTTTTCGCACGGAGTCGTAATCATATATTTTTCAATTTCAGCTTTCCAGTATTCGCTGTCAACATTATAATGCTTCATTAAGAAAGGAATTACGCCGATGAATTTTTGGAGTGTCGTTCTGTACCTGTGGCTTCCGAACTCCCTTATTCTCATCGGAATTCTATCCTCTGAACCATAGAGAATAATATTTTGATGCTCTTCCGGCAAATCCTTAAACGGAATATCGAAATCTATATTATAAGCACTTTTTACCGCCGCTAAAACATCATCATAATAAGAAGTTGAAGATTTGCTCCACGGGTAAATCGCTCCTTCTTTTATGCTTTTAGTTCTATCCGGAATAACCAAGTCCGGGTCAATCTTGAAATCGACTCCGATACCGCCGCACTTGTCGCAGGCGCCGTAGGGAGCGTTAAATGAAAATATTCTGGGCGTAAGTTCTTCAAAGCTCAAATTGCAATCGGGACAGGCAAGTTTTTCGCTGTAAACTATTTCCTCACTTTCTGACTTATTATTTGAAGTTCCGCTTTCATCCGATATACATTTACCCCCGCCGATAACATCAATATTTGTTACCCCGTCAGCCTTCTTTAAAGCTATCTGAACGCTGTCTGCAATTCTTGATTTAGCAGCTTCTTTTACTACAACGCGGTCAATTACAACCGATATTGTATGCGCCTTGGTTTTTGCAAGCTTTATTTCATCCTCATCAAGGTTATAAATCTCGCCGTCAACTTTAACCCTTACAAAGCCTTCCTGTCTTAATTCTTCGAAAAGAGATTGAAATTCTCCTTTTTTTCCTTTAGCAATAGGCGCCAAAATCTGGATTTTAGTTCCTTCCGGAAGCTTAAGAATACTTGATACAATCTCATCAATCGTCTGCGGCTTAATCGGTTTTCCGCACCTGGGGCAATAAGGCGTTCCGACGCGCGCGTACAAAAGCCTTAAATAATCATAAATCTCCGTAACCGTTCCGACCGTAGAGCGCGGATTGTTGCTTGTGGATTTCTGGTCAATTGATATAGCAGGCGTAAGCCCGTCAATATAATCTACATCAGGCTTATCCATCTGTCCTAAGAATTGGCGTGCATACGTAGAAAGGCTTTCAATATACCTTCTCTGCCCTTCCGCAAAAATTGTATCAAATGCAAGCGAACTTTTCCCCGAACCGGAAACACCGGTAAATACAACGAGTTCGTTTTTCGGTATCTCCAGCGATACGTTTTTTAAATTATGTTCCCTCGCACCCTTAATCGTAATTTTATCTGACATACCAAAATTATACATCAATATGTTTTTGTTAACCACAAAAAATCAAAGAAGGTATAACCACTATTGCACCCAAAATGTTATTATTTTAATAATTATTGAAATCATTAATTACAACAAAATTCCCGTAATTTTCAAAAAATGTAATACTGAAAATTTTTACATAGTTCATAAATGTTTAAAATCCTTGTTTTATTGATATAATTAACTTATGGCACAAAGAAAGTTTGATTTTTACATAGTTCCCACTCCAATCGGAAATATCAGTGATATTACATTACGCGCAATTGATATTCTGAAAGAAGTTGATTTTATTGCCTGCGAAGACACAAGAACCACGCAAAAATTATTGAATCATTATGATATAAAAACAAAGTGTATTTCTTACCACAAGTATAACGAACGCGAAAGGACAGAATTTTTCTTGCAAGAACTGGCCGCAGGAAAATCGATTGCGCTTGTATCTGACGCGGGAACTCCCATGATTTGCGACCCGGGAGGAGTTATTATCGAACAAATCAGAAAGAACGGTTATAGCATAACTTCTCTTCCGGGAGCATCAGCAATCACCGCATTTTTATCCCAAGTTCCCAGAAACGGCGAAGAATTTTGTTTTATAGGATTTATTCCCCGAACAGAGGCGCAAATTAAAACCATAACAAAACAATATGCCGGCAGCAATCTGGTTTTTTACGATTCTCCTGAAAGAATTCTGAAAACTTTGACGGTTATAAAAGAAACCAGAGGAGAAGTTAAAATAGCATTGGCCCGCGAACTTTCAAAACTCTTTGAAGAGACTGTGATTGATACTGTTTCAAATATTCTGAATCACTTTAATGACGGAATTAAAGGGGAAATCGTATGTATGATTTATGCCGATACGAAAGCCGAAACTGTTGATTTGGAAATGAAAATCTCAGAATTGAGATGTAAGGGATTTAAAGATAAAGAAATAGCCGTAATCTTAGCATCTTTGTTTGGTTTGAACAAAAATGAAGTATATAAAAAGGCTCTTGAATGTAAATAATTGTAAAGAAATTGATTAAAATCCTAAAGTTTTTCAAAAAAATGCCGATAAGTATATTACCAAGCGGAATACATTTTATCGGAAAGGACAATAGGATATGTTGAAAAAATTAACAACCCCAACAAACAACACATTCAGCGGAGTTGAATTTATATTAAGAGGGGCAAAAAAACGCAGGGCTATGGCAGTACAAAATGCAGTAACTATTAATGCAGAATCCGGTATTCAGGTGAAATTGCAAGCAGTGAAATAATTAAGGCTCTGTCTTGGGATAAGATAGCTTGAGAGTATAAAAATCCTGATTTTTATTACAAAATCGGGATTTTTTTTGCCGTTAATCAATTATAACGGCAAGACAACTTTTCATTTTTATTATCCGGTGAACTTTTTTATACGTGGAATAGCTTTTACTTGCTGCAGTTTACTTTGTTATGATTATGTTTTACAAAACGGCAGTACTCTTATTGGAGAGCACTATTATCTATAATAATTTTAAGAATTAAAACAACTTACGCAATATTTGTATAAGCCCCCTCCCTTATGAGGGAGCGGATTTGCGGACGGAGGGGTAAATGGAAGGGGTAAATGGAAGGGGTAAATGGGAGGGGTAAATGGAAGGGGTAAATGGGAGGGGTAAATGGGAGGGGTAAATATGAAAGTCCGGATAGCGAACAGACTGAACCGGCTAAGCCGTAAGGCTTAAAGGTGAAGCTCTGTG